>JAEUNN010000138.1 GCA_016791085.1 Rhodocyclaceae bacterium
CCATGCGCGCCAGATTGCGCACCGATCCGTTGCGGCTGTAGTAGAGGACGAGAATTTGAACGGGGTTCATGGTCGGGTTCGCATAGAATCGGCGCGATTATGGCCGATTCCCGATGTTTGGCGCGTGCCCGCCGTGGCCGCCGCGACGGCGGACGCAGCGCGCCGATGTTGCAAGGGCAGACATTGCCGGCGCGGCCCGGGCGCCCTGAGGCAGGCTGACCGTCTGCCCGGCGCCACCGGGCGTACCCTGGAAATCGCGCGCCGGGGCGACTGAGGAAAATTTGTGGCGTTCAACGTCTTCGCGCGCCTCGCGGCATTCGACCTGCTTCCGATACGGGTGCTGCGCCGCTTCATCGTCGCGCGCTGCGCACAGACGGCGGCCGGGCTCGCGTTCGTCACGCTGATTGGCCTGGTGCCCATCATGAGCGTCACGGCCGCCGCCTTGGCGCTGCTGCCGGATTTCGCCGATTTCGGCGCGCACGTGGAAAAATTTCTGTTGAGCTACCTGCTGCCGCAGCGCGCCGGCGACGTGGTGGCCAAGTACGCGCTCATGTTTTCCGCCAAGGCGATGGGCTTGACGCGCGTGGGCGCGATCATGGTTGCGCTCACGGCGACGCTCATCCTGCACACCATAGACCGCGAGTTGAACACGATTTTTCGTGTCGGCCGCGCGCGGCCGCTATGGAAATCCTTTCTGCTGTATGTGGTGCTGCTGGCCATCGGACCGGCCGTTCTGGGTGCGGTATTGGCCGGCTACACCTACCTGTTGAGTGCTTCGTTCGGCATCATTCCGACACCGCGCTGGGCGCGCAATGTGCTACTGCCGCTGGCGCCGCTATTGCCCTTGTGGCTGCTGCTGTCGGGGCTGTATGCGATGGTGCCCAATCGCAGCGTGCGCCCGCGTGACGCGCTGATCGCCGGCGCGGTTGCCGTGGTGGGGCTGGAATCCGGCCGCGCACTACTGGCCTGGTACTTCGCGAAAATCCCCACTTTCACCATGCTCTATGGGGCGTTCTGGGCGGTTCCGGTGTTTTTGCTGTGGCTGCAGTTGTCCTGGGCGATCGTGCTGGTCGGCGCCCTGGTGTGCGCCGAACTGGACCGCAGTCCGGCGCGACGGGGCGCACGCGGCCAAAGCACAGGGGCGGGGGACGGATAGGGACCGGATGCAGGCGCAAACCGGCCCGCCCGCCGCGCCGCGTGGCCGGCCGGGTGAATCCGCGCGTTCAGATCGGATAGGGGTCGGGATCGAACTGGAACAGTTCGGCGTTTGCCGTCTGCTGGTCGAAACTGCGCATGCGGCCTTGCGACACGCAAATTTTTTCGCCGACTTGCCAGATCATGACGAAGCGCCGCGCCACACAACTGCCGCGCGGCGTAATCAGGGCCTCGCGCGGCCGCGAGGCGGCCAGAGGCGGCAGGCGCAGGGCCGGCACCGGGTTTTCGTCGCGCTTGCCGGAGCGGAATGCCACGCGCACCGGCTGGGCTTTGGGGGCGACCATTTCCAGGCCGACCTCCATGTGCTCGGGGTTGTCGCTACGCAACCAGCGCACGAAACAGATCGCCCATGAGTCGCTTTCCGGGCTGCGCATGGCGGCTACCGCGCCGGGCCGCAGTTGCTGCATTTCCCCACCCACGTGCATGGCGGCAAAACCATTTGCGCTTTCGTTCTGGATCATCCATTCCGAAACCAGCCCCGGCGCCAGTTGCCCTTCCGCGTTGTTTTGCATCAGCAAGGCCCACACCTCGCCAAGGCCGGTGCACAGCTGTGCACGATAGTTCTGATGGCGGCGCTTGAGTGCCCGTTTGGGGGGTTTGAGCCAGCGCAGGTAAAGGCGGCGCAGCAGCGCGCGCACGTCGGTTTCCACGGCCGATGTGGGCAGGCGCGTGGAATCCACGGGCGCACCGCCATCCAGCGCGTCAAGTTGCTCGACCAGTGTTTGCGCCATGCGCGCCAGCGTGAAATACACGACGTCGGCGTTGGCGAGCGGCGCGCGCCGCGATGCGGCGACCGGGCCGTGGTCGCGCCGGCGATCTATCCAATACCAGGCTTCGAGGTCGCCGGGAGGCGCGGCGGATTCCTGCCACTCCACGTCGGCCCAGTGCAGGGCCAGGGTTTCGCTGGCTTGCCACAGATCGCGCGGCGTGAGCGACTCGGGCTGTGCGACGGCCAGCGCGAGCAGCGTGAAATAGGCCTGGTCTGCTTCGCTGCGGCCATTCGATCCGTTGGTGTCCGGAAAAGCCCCGGCGCGGCGGTACAACTCGTGTGCGTCCTGCCAGAAGTCGGGCGGCGCTGGCGTGGCCATCGCGGCGCGCGCCAGATAATGATCGAGCGTGCTGCGCAAACCCCGGGTTGCGGCCGACAGCCGACAGCGCTCGGCAATGCCGGCGTCGTCAAGCTGGCCGGCGTAGGCGCTTGCCAGCCGGCAATGTATGTCCGCCAAACGTCCGGCCGCCTGGCGCAGGCCGCGCGGCAGCGGCAGGAAACTCGCAGCCAGGCGTGGCCGCATTTCGAGCGCGAGGCGGTGCGCGCGCGCAAAAAATAAGTCCAGCACGCGCAGCAACTGATTGCCCGCGGTGCCGAAGCCGAGCAATTCGTCGAGCCGCGCGGCAACTTCCGGCAGGTCGTGTTCGGGGTCGTCGGGCGGCGGCGCGGCGAGCCAGGCGAGCAGGCCGGACATGGCCGACTCGGCATCCGCGCCGGGTTCGGCGAGCACTGTGGAATGGGCCGGCTTATTCATTGGAAATAGAAATACGCATTGCACCGATTCTAGTAGAATCGCTCGCCTTTGTAGCGGCGAATAACGTTCGACATCATGGCTTTTAGTCTGTTTGCAGCGAGGCAATCACCGAATCGGCGAGAACTTCGTGCTGGCCGGGTGTCGGGGTATACGCAAACATATCCTTCCCTTGCGGCAATGGCAGACTTGCCGCGCCAGCGCGCGAGCGGGCGCCTGCCCGGCACCTGGCGCGCCTGGTCGCGGAATTTAATGCGCACCTTGTGCTGCCTGTTCGCGCTTGCATCCGGCATGGTCCATGCGCCGTGCCGGGCGGCGCCCGACAGCGCAGGGTTTTTCGATCTTACCGTGGGCGATTTGCAGGGTGACCTGCAACAGGCTCGGGCCCAGGGCAAACTTGGTTTGCTCGTCATGTTCGAAATGGACGATTGTCCCTATTGCCGCCGCATGAAAGAAACGGTATTCACGCAGGCTGAAGTAAAGGCCTATTTTCGCCAGCGCTTCGTGATCCTCGCCGTGGACGTAATGGGTGACGTCGCGTTGTACGACCCGACCGGCCGCGAGACGCGCGAAAAGGATTTTGCACGTGCCATGCGCGCTACCGCGACGCCGACTTTCGTATTCTTCGATCTCGAAGGTCGGGCAGTGGTTCGCCACGTCGGCGCAACGCGCGACGCCCGGGAATTCATGTTGCTCGGACGCTATGTCGCGGACGGGGCGTACAAGACGAAAAGCTTCACGGATTATCTGCGCGGCGCGTCCTGAACGCGCTACGATCATGTCGCGCCCGTAGTCGGCGCGGGCGCATCGCCCGCTTTCCGCTGCCGGGCGGTTTTTCGCCGGACTACCATCACCATGCCGAATGCCACCATACCTGCCCATGAACGTCTGATTCTCGCGCTCGACGTGCCGAACGCCGAGCGCGCCCGCGCGCTGGTCGAAACGCTGGGCGACAGCGTCAATTTCTACAAGATCGGCCTGGAGTTGTGCATGGCCGGCGGCTATTTCGAACTGCTCGACTGGCTGCTCCAACGCGGCAAAAAAGTGTTCGTCGATCTGAAATTTTTCGACGTGCCGGAAACCGTGAAAAGTGCCGTACGCGCGCTGTCTGGCCGCGGCGCGACCTTCGCTACCGTGCATGGCAACCAGGCCGTCATGGAAGCGGCCGGCGAAGCCAAGGGCGATCTGAAAATCCTCGCCGTGACCGTGCTCACCAGCCTGGACCGCGGCGATCTGGACGATATGGGATTCACCTGCGACGTGGGCGCGCTGGTCCTGTCGCGCGCGCGCCGTGCGCTGGCGGCAGGCTGCGACGGCGTGGTGTCCTCGGGCCTCGAGGCCGCCACGCTCAAGCGCGAATTCGGCGATCGCCTGCTGGTCGTGACACCGGGCATCCGCCCGGTCGAAAACCGCAGTGCGGACGACCAGAAGCGCACCGTCGATGTGGCCCAGGCCATCGCCAACGGCGCCGATTATCTGGTGATCGGCCGGCCCATTCGTCAGGCGCCGGATCCGCAAGCCGCGGCCTGGCAGGTGCAGGAGCAGATACGCCGTGCATTGGCTGGCTAGTTTCCAGGCGGCGCCGGCAGCGTCCGGCCGGGGCGGCAGGAGCCGGGCGTGAACCTGCGCGGGCCGGACATCGGAGCGCGGGTACTGCTGGTGGGTATCCTGCCGGCGCTGGTGCTGGCCATTGCTTTGTCGGCATATTTCATTTCCGCACGCCTGTCCGATCTGGAACGCCATTCGCGCGACCGCGCGCTGGTGCTGGCGCGGCAAATCGTCGCAAATGCCGAATTCGGCCTGTTGTCCGGCAATTCCGGATCCTTGCGCGCGGCGGCCAATAACGTCGCCTACGAACCCGACGTGGTCGGCGTGGTGATCGCGGCGCGCGACGGTGGACTTACCGTGATGGCCGGCAATCCGTCCACCGCCGCCTGGCGCGCGGCCGAGCGCGTGCCGGCGGTCGAAGGCGTGGTGCCCGGCGCCGAAGAACTGATCGTGCTGCCCGTGCAGCGCAGCGAAATCGTGTCCAACGACGAGCCGGGCAGCCCCGCCGATTCCACCGTGGTGCGGCGCGAAACCATAGGCGTGGTGGTGCTCGAACGTTCGCACGACAGCCTCGTCGCGCGCCGCGCCGACCTGCTCTGGGCCAGCGTGGGCATATTGAGCGTGGTGCTCATCAGCGCCGCCGTGGTGGCGGTGCGCATAGGGCGCGGTGTGATACTGCCCATAGAAGAAGCCGCCGCCGCCGTACGGCGCATCGGCCAGGGCGATTTGACCGTGCGCCTGGGCAAGGACCACGGCGGAGTGTTGGGCGATCTGGCCTCCGGCGTCAATGAAATGGCGGTGCGCCTGGAATCGGCGCGCGACCAGCTGGAACAGCGCGTGGCCGAGGCGACGCGGCTGTACCGGCAAAAAAAGGAAGAAGCCGAAAGCGCCAATCAGGCCAAGTCGCGCTTTCTGGCCGTGGCGAGCCACGACCTGCGCCAGCCGGTCCACGCGCTGGGCATGTTTGCGACCGAACTGGCGCAACACCACCACCAGCCGGACGATCGCCGCCTGATTGCACAGATAGAACGGTCCATCGAAGCACTCGAAAACCTGCTCGACGCGCTGCTCGACATGAGTAAGCTGGAGGCCGGAACGGTCAAGCCGGAGCGTGTGGCGTTTCCGCTCGGCCCCCTGCTGCAGCGCGTGGAACAGCATTACGCGCCGCTTGCGCGCGCCAAAGGCGTGCGCATGCGCGTGCGGCCATGTACGCGTTGGGTCGAAAGCGATCCGTTGCTGCTGGAACGCATCCTGAACAACCTGGTATCGAACGCCGTGCGCTATACCGAGCGCGGTGCCATCCACCTTGCCGCGCGCCGGCGCGGCCCCGTGCTGTGCCTGGAATTGCGTGACAGCGGCATAGGCATACCGGCACGCGCGCGCGCGACCATATTCCAGGCTTTCGTGCAACTGCATGCCGGCGGGCGGCGCAATAGCGAAGGTTTGGGCTTGGGGCTGGCCATCGTGAGCGGTCTTGCCCAGGTGTTGGAACATCCCATACGGCTGCGCTCGGAAGAAGCTTGCGGCTCCACCTTTACGGTCGAAGTACCCTGGGTGGCCGCAACCGACATGGTGCCGCGGCCGGCGCTGGAACGTAGCGACCTGCCGGTGGCTTCCGGCCTGGGCGTGCTGGTCGTCGACGATGACGAACTGGCCTGCAGCAGCCTTGCCAGCCTGCTCAATTCCTGGGATTGCCAGGTGGTGGGCGAACTGGGCATGGAAAATGCGGCCGCCTGGCTGCGTGCGCAAAAACGTCTGCCCGACCTGATCGTGTGCGACTGCCAGTTGGGCGGCCAGGTGAACGGAGTCGAACTGCTCGACGCCTTCAATCGCGAACTGGGCCCGCACTGCACCTATGTGCTCATTACCGGCGACGCCAATCCGGCCATCTCGGCCGAAGCCCGGAAACGCGGCTATCCCATGTTGTACAAGCCGGTGCGTTCGGCGCAATTGCGTGCGCTGGTGCAGTACGTGGTCGCGCAACGTGACCGTCGCCTGGCGGTCAGTTCGGTCGATCCGGCCTAGTTCTGTCGCCAGTTTGTACATGGCCTTGCCGGTCTTTGTGCAAGTGGTTATAATTTCGGGTTTTTCCGCTTCGACACAGGATTAGCAATGGTTGTCATCCGGCTTGCCCGCGGCGGCGCAAAGAAGCGCCCCTTCTACAACATCGTCGCCACCGATTCGCGCAATCGGCGTGACGGCCGCTTCATCGAACGCGTGGGTTTTTACAACCCCTGCGCCACGGCGACCGAAAAAGGTCTGTCGATCAACCAGGAGCGCCTTGCCTACTGGACCAGTCACGGTGCGCAAATGTCGCCCACCGTGGCGCGTCTTGCCAAACAGGCCGCCAAGGCAGCCTGAAGATTTAGCGGACGCAGCGCAAACGATGGCCGCCGCGCCCGGAGGCCTCATGCGCCGGCGCCAGCGCGCACGCGCCAAAGATGCCGCGGGCGAGCCGGTTTTTCCGGCCGATCTGCTGTTGCTGGGTGTCGTGACGGGCGCGTTCGGTGTGCACGGCTGGCTCAAGCTGCATCCCTATGGTGACGACCCGGAACATTGGGCCGAGGCGAAAACCTGGTGGTTCAGCGCGGGCGACGATGTCGCCGACGCCTCTGCCTGGCGCCCGGCGCGACTATTGGCCTGCCGGCCCCATGGCGGTGGGTTGATTGCCCAGATAGACGGGGTTGCCGATCGCGATGCCGCGCAGGCGCTGAAAAATCAGTATTTCGCCGCAAGCCGGGCGGAATTGCCGGCGCCTGGAAAAGACGAGTATTACTGGGGCGATCTGATCGGCCTCGCCGTCACCAATACCGCCGGCATCGCGCTGGGGCGGGTGAGCGGGCTGATAGAAAGCGGCGCCCATGCGGTGCTGGAAGTCGCCGATGGCGAGCGCCAGCGCTTGCTGCCCTTCGTGGGCGAAGTGGTCAAAAAAGTGGATATCGCCGCGGGCGCCATCACGGTCGCCTGGAACGCCGATTGGTGAGGCGGCAGGGAGCCGCGGTGATACTGCTCGATGTGGTAAGCCTGTTTCCGCAAATGTTTGCCGCGGTAACGGAGCATGGCATCACGCGGCGCGCGCTGGAACGCGGCCTGTGGCGCACGGCGTGCTGGAATCCGCGCGATTTCACGCACGACCGGCACCGTACGGTGGATGACCGCTGTTACGGCGGCGGTCCCGGCATGGTCATGCTGGCCGAGCCGCTGGCAAGCGCATTGGCGGCGGCGCGCGAGCGCCAGCGTGCGGAAACCGGGGCGCCGGGGCGGGTGATTTACCTGTCGCCGCAGGGGCGCCCACTGACCCACGCGCGCGTGCTCGAATTGGCCCGTGCGCCGGCGCTCATACTGCTGTGCGGGCGCTACGAAGGCGTCGATGAGCGCTTGCTGCAACGCGCCGTCGATGAAGAAATATCGCTGGGCGATTTCGTGTTGTCGGGCGGTGAAATTGCCGCCA
Organism: Rhodocyclaceae bacterium; assembly: GCA_016791085.1. Taxonomy (GTDB): domain Bacteria; phylum Pseudomonadota; class Gammaproteobacteria; order Burkholderiales; family Rhodocyclaceae; genus JAEUNM01. The sequence goes on from JAEUNN010000138.1 coordinate 7,735, forward strand.
TGGCGCTGATGGACGCGATCGTGCGGCAACTGCCGGGCGCGCTCAATGACGAGGCGTCGGCACAGCAGGAGTCGTTCGCGGCCGGCTTGCTGGATTGTCCGCACTACACGCGGCCGGAGCGCTGGCAGGACCAGGACGTGCCGCCCGTGCTGCTGGGTGGCAACCACGCGCTGATCCGGCGCTGGCGGCTCAAACAGTCGCTCGGCCGGACCTGGTCGCGGCGGCCGGAATTGCTGGCCGAGCGCGCAATGACGGCGGAAGAATCTGACCTGCTCGAGGAATATCGCCGCGAGCAGGCACAAGGTGGGCTGGCGGGCTGATGCCCGCGCCCGACTAAAAACGTGCGCACCACGGCGCAAGCCGTGCTCTACGCAAAAGGCCAAGAGCCATGGAAAGGAGTTGAACATGGATTTGATCGCTCAACTGGAGCAGGAAGAAATAGCGCGCCTGAACAAGGCCATCCCCGATTTTGCCCCCGGCGACACCGTGGTGGTGCAGGTGAAGGTCAAAGAAGGTTCGCGCGAGCGTCTGCAGGCCTATGAAGGCGTGGTGATCGCCAAGCGCAACCGCGGCCTCAATTCTTCCTTCATCGTGCGCAAAATTTCGTCCGGCGAGGGCGTCGAGCGTACTTTCCAGACCTATTCGCCGCTGGTTGCGGCGATCGAGGTCAAGCGCCGCGGCGACGTGCGCCGCGCCAAGCTGTACTATCTGCGCAGCCGTTCGGGCAAATCCGCGCGCATCAAGGAAAAGCTCACCAAGGTGGTTGCCGGCGCAAAATAAGCGTTGCGGCGAGAATAAAAAACGGGGCGCAAGGCCCCGTTTTTTATTGCTTGAGGGCGCTCAGGCCGGACGCGTCTTGTCGTGCTCGATGAGCGCGTAGGCCGAGTGGTTGTGGATGGACTCGAAATTTTCCGCTTCCACGACATAGGCCTCGACCGCATCCAGGCGATTCATTTCGCCCGCCACGTCGCGCACCATGTCTTCGACGAATTTCGGATTGTCATAGGCGCGCTCGGTCACGAATTTTTCGTCGGGCCGCTTCAATAGTCCGTATAACTGGCAACTCGCCTGGCGCTCGACCAGGTCGATAATGTCCTCGATCCAGACGAAGCCGCGCGTGCGCGCCGTGATGGTGACTTCCGAACGCTGGTTGTGCGCGCCGCGCTCGGATATTTTTTTCGAGCAGGGGCACAGGCTGGTAACCGGCACCGCCACCTTCATGAGATTGCGGAACGCGCCGCCGGCCTGAATTTCGCCGACCAGCGTGACGTCGTAATCCATGAGGCTCTGCACGCCCGACACCGGCGCCGACTTATTGACGAAATACGGAAATGCCATTTCGATGTGGCCGGTTTCGGCTTCCAGCCGCTCTATCATTTCGCGCAGCATTTCCTCGAAACTATCGACCGAAATTTCGCGCTCCTGGGCGTTCAGGATTTCGATGAAGCGCGACATGTGCGTGCCCTTGAAATTGTGCGGCAGGCTCACGTACATGTTGAAAGTGGCGATGGTGTGCTGCACGCCGCCGGAGCGGTCGCTCACCTTGACGGGATGGCGTATGGATTTGATGCCCACCTTGTCGATGGCAAGCCGGCGCGAATCGGCATAGGCCTGCACGTCGGCGATCGGGCTCGCGCTACGCGCTTCAAAGTCTATCGGAGAGTTCAAGATCGGTTCAGCCGGATTTGGGTTCGCGCAAGCGTAACATTCCTGACAATTTCACTCAACTACTGGCCGCCCGCAACAGCGTGGATACCGCCGCCGCGATACCCGGCGCATCGAGTCCCAGCGCCGACAGCAGCAAATGGCTGTCGCCGTGGTCGATGAAGCGGTCCGGCAAACCCAGTCTGTGCAGCCGCGTGGCTAGCCCCGCGTCTTCGAGCGCGCGCGCGACTTCCGAGCCGGCGCCGCCGATCACGGCGTTCTCTTCCAGGGTGACCAGCAGTTCATGGCTGCGCGCCATTTCGAGCACGCAGGCCACATCCAGGGGCTTGGCGTAACGCATGTTGACCACCGTGGCGTCCAGCTGTTCCGCAGCCGCCAGCGCGGCCGCGAGCGGCGCGCCGAACGCCAGCAGCGCCACGCGGCGGCCGCGGCGGCGCACTTCGGCCTTGCCCAGAGGAACGCTGTCCATGCGCTCGACCGGCGTCACGCCCGGCCCGTTGCCGCGCGGGTAGCGCACCGCGACCGGATGATCCAGCGTGGTCGCGGTAAATAGCATCTGGCGGCATTCGTTTTCGTCCGAGGGCGTCATGACCACCATATTGGGCAGGCACAACAGGTAGGACAGGTCGAAAGAGCCATGATGTGTGGCGCCGTCCGCACCGACCAGGCCGCCGCGATCGAGCGCAAACACGACCGGCAAATCCTGGATGCAGATGTCGTGGATCAGTTGGTCGTAGCCGCGCTGCAGGAAGGTCGAATAGATCGCCACCACCGGGCGCATGCCTTCGCAAGCCAAGCCGCCGGCGAACGTAACCGCGTGCTGTTCGGCGATGCCGACGTCGAAATAGCGGTCCGGATATTCGGCGGCGAAACGCACCATGCCGGAGCCTTCGCGCATGGCCGGGGTGACGCCCACGATGCGCGGATCGAGCGCCGCCATATCGCACAGCCAGTCGCCGAACACCTGGGTGTAGGTGAGCCGGCTGCCGCCCTTGCCGCTCACGATGCCGGCCTGATGGTCGAATTTCGACACGCCGTGATAGAGCACCGGATCGGCTTCGGCGAGCTTGTAACCCTGGCCTTTTTTGGTGATTACGTGCAGGAAGCGCGGACCCGACAGTTTGCGCAGATTGGCGAGCGTGGGGACCAGCGCATCCAGGTCGTGACCGTCTATGGGGCCGTAATAGTGAAAGCCGAATTCCTCGAACAGGGTGCCCGGCGCGACCATGCCCTTTACGTGTTCTTCGGCGCGCTTGGCCAGTTCCAGCATGGGCGGCATGACCGACAGCACGCGCCCGCCGGCGCGCCGTGCGGCGTTGAAGGTGCGCCCCGACAACAGCCGCGTGAGGTATTTGTTGAGCGCTCCCACGGGCGGCGAAATCGACATGTCGTTGTCGTTGAGGATGACCAGCAGGTCGCAATCTTCGACGCCCGCATTGTTGAGACCCTCGAAGGCCTGACCGGCGCTCATGGCGCCGTCGCCTATCACCGCCACCACCTTGCGTTGATCGCCGCGCAGCTTGGCCGCGGCGGCCATGCCCAGGGCGGCGGAAATCGACGTGGACGAATGCGCCGTGCCGAAGGTGTCGTACTCGCTTTCGCAGCGGCGCGGAAAGCCGGATATGCCGTGCAGCTGGCGCAGCGTGTGCATGCGCTCACGCCGCGCGGTCAGTACCTTGTGGCCATAGGTCTGGTGGCCGACGTCCCACACGATGCGGTCGTGCGGCGTGTCGAACACGTAATGCAGCGCGATGGTCAGTTCAACGGTGCCGAGGTTGGACGATAAATGGCCGCCGGTGCGGGACACCGATTCGAGCAGGAAAGCGCGCAGTTCCAGCGCGAGCTGAGGCAAATCCTCGCGCGACAATTGACGCAGTTGCGCCGGATCGTCGAGCTGGTCGAGCAGCGGAAAGCTCGTACCGGCTTCGTGGGGTGGCAGTTCGGTTTTCAAAATTCGCGTCTGGCAATAAAGTCGGTCAGATCGGCAAGGCGCTCCGCGCGCCCGCCCAGAGCAGCCAAACTTTCGCGCGCGCGCGCGTGCAGTTCGGCCGCAAATTCGCGTGCCCGGGCAAGCCCGAGCAAGCTCACGTAAGTCGGTTTGTCGTGCAGCTGGTCCTTGCCCGCAGTTTTGCCCAGCGTGGCGGTGCTGGCCGAACAATCCAGTATGTCGTCCACGACCTGAAACAGCAAGCCGGCTGCGCACGCATAGCGGTCCAGATGCGCCAGCGCGGCGGCATCCACGCCTTCCCCGCAACGCGCACCGAGCAGCACCGAAGCGCGTATCAGCGCGCCGGTTTTATGCACGTGCATGAATTCCAGATCTTCGGGCGACAAGGTTTGCCCCACGCTGGCCAAATCCAGTGCTTGGCCGCCGGCCATGCCGCGCGAGCCTGCCGCCTGTGCCAGCAGATGCAGCATGCTTACTTGCGCGGCGGCGTCCGCGCCGGCCAGGTCGCCGGCCAGCACCTGAAAGGCCAGCGATTGCAGCGCATCGCCGACCAATAGCGCGGTGGCTTCGTCGTACTCGACATGCACGGTGGGCTTGCCGCGCCGCAAACTGTCATCGTCCATGCACGGGAGGTCGTCATGCACGAGCGAATAGCCGTGTATCAGTTCGACCGCACAGGCCGCCACATCCAGGCGCGCCGGCGCGGCCTGACTTATCAGACCGGCGGCATGCACGAGCAGCGGCCGCACGCGCTTGCCGCCGCCCAGCACGGCATAGCGCATGGCTGCGTGCAGGCGTTGCGGCGCGATCTGCGCGGGCGGCAGCACGCGCTCCAGCGCAAGTTCGGTGCGTTGCTGGATTTGCGCCATCCAGGCGGCGTAGCCGTTGGAACTCATGCCTGTGGGGCCGTGCCGGCGGCCGGAAGCTCATATTCGCGCGTCGCTTCGATCACCCGCACGCGCTGTTCCGCGGCGGCGAGACAGCCCTGGGCATAACGCAGCAGGTCCATGCCGCGCTCGTAACGCTGTAACGCCTCTTCCAGCGCGACCTCGCCGGATTCCATGGCGGCAACGATTTGCTCCAGTTCGGCAACGGCGGATTCGAACGATACGGGGGTGATAAATTCTTTGGCGTCGCTCATGCCGTTGGTGCCCTGCAAAGCGCTACCATAGCGCAATAGGGGGCTTCCGGTCAAACCTTGACTACGTTATAATGAAGGGCTTTTCTGCAACCTAGCATTTACGGGTCGGGGGAAAATGTCCGAAATCGCTTCTGCGCGCCGCCTTGCACGTCCTCTTTCGCAACTTCCCGTAGGCTGGTATTTCAACGAGGATTTGTTCGAGATCGAAAAACGCCTGCTGTTCGACAACAGCGCCGGCTATGTCGGTCACGAACTGATGGTGCCGGAACAGGGCAATTACCACACGCTGGAGTGGATGGATCACGCCCGCATGCTGGTACGCAACGCTGGTGGCGTGGAACTTCTGTCCAACATTTGTCGCCATCGTCAGGCCATCATGTTGCAGGGGCGCGGCAGCGCCAGGAACATCTTGTGCCCGATCCACCGCTGGACCTATGATACCGGCGGCAAGCTCCTGGGTGCGCCGCATTTTCCCGACAATCCCTGCCTGCACCTTAACAAGCGGGCGCTGAAAAACTGGCAGGGCATGCTGTTCGCCGGCCCGCGTGATCCCAACGTCGATCTGGCTGGCATGAAAGTGGCCCCGGACCTGGATTTTTCCGGTTATGTGCTCGATCACGTCATGATCCACGAGTGCAACTACAACTGGAAAACTTTCATCGAGGTGTATCTCGAGGATTATCACGTCGAGCCATTCCATCCCGGACTGGGGCGTTTCGTGTCCTGCGAGGACCTGTCCTGGCAGTTCGGCAACTGGTATTCGGTGCAGCGTGTCGGCGTCAATAATCGGCTCGCTCGCCCTGGCACCAAAACCTACGAGCGCTGGCACGCCGCGGTGCTGGAGTTTTACCGCGGCGAGGTGCCCGAACATGGCGCGATCTGGCTCACCTACTACCCGAACATCATGGTCGAGTGGTATCCCCACGTGCTGGTGGTAAGTCACCTCATCCCGCGCGGCGTGGATCGCACCACCAACGTGGTGGAGTTCTACTATCCCGAGGAAATCGCACTGTTCGAGCGCGAATTCGTCGAGGCGGAACAGGCTGCATACCGCGAAACCGCGCGCGAAGATGATGACATCGCCGAGCGCATGGACCGCGGCCGCCGCCGGCTCATGCTGGATGGCCGCAATGAAGTCGGGCCTTACCAATCGCCCATGGAAGACGGCATGCAGCACTTCCATGAGTGGTATCGCGCCCAGGTGGTGCCATACCTCTGACCCGCCGCGCGGGCGAGACACCGCGTCCGTAGTGGTGCCGTCGCGGCAAGCTCAAATCAGGCGCGTGCGGCGCTTGTCCATGTAAAACCCGAACAGTCCGGCGTGCAGCGCGCGCAGCTTGTCGCGCTGTTGCGCCAGCGCGCGCAGATCGCCGGGTTTTTCCGCATCCAGAATGTGCTGCACCAGGCAGGCCGCGCGTGCCGGCGGGGTATCCGGCGCCAGCGCCGGGTCAAGTTCACGGCTGGTCGCGGAATGTTCCACCAGATACCAGGCCGGAAACCAGGCCGCGACCTGGCCGGCCTCGGTGTTTTCCCAGGCGCGGTCGCGCAGGGCGGCACGCCAGTCGCGCGTGAGCAAATCGTCGGCCAGTTCGCTTACCAGCGCCTCCAGGCGCTGCGGCGCACGCCAGGCCAGCGCGAACAGCGTCGGGCGCGCGGCGGGCAGTCCGCGCAGGCGGTGGCGCGCCAGACTTACCCAGTACAGCAGATCGGCATGTCGCCACCACTCGGGCACCGCCAATACGGCGGTTTCGGCCTGGGCATAGTCGCCGCCCTTGAGCCAGGCATAGGCCGCGTGCGCGGTCGGGTAGCCGGCGTCGAAAGGCAGGTTGCGCGCGGCGAGCGCCAGTTCGCGCCGGAAGTGCGCGGCGAAGCCGCGTCCGGCATCCCCCATGCCCAGTCTGGCCGCAGGTTCGACGACGCGCGCCACCCAGGCCGCACAGGCCGCATGAGCCGCCGCATCCGGCGGCGGCAGGCGCCAGCTGGCATAGGCGTCGATGAGCGTCTGCAGGGCGGGCAGACTGTCGTATTCGGGAGCTTCGCGGCGCAGTTCGTCGAGCGCGCTGCGCGCCCGCGCCAGGTCATGCGCGCCCAGCGCCGTAATCGTGCGGTTGTTGAGCACCACCGCGCGGGTATCCAGAAACAGGTCCAGTTGCATGTCCGATCTCCCCTGTGCGCCCCGATCGTAGGGCTGGCGTGCCGGGACGTCCTATAACTGCGCCGCCTGGAAGGTGTCGCAGGCGCGCAGATCGCCGCTATCCATGCCACGCTTGAACCAGCGCACGCGCTGTGCACTGGTGCCGTGCGTGAACGTTTCGGGTACCACGGTACCGCGCGACTCGTGCTGCAGCCGGTCATCGCCTATGGCCGAGGCCGCCGTGAGCGCCTGTTCGACTTCGCCCGGCTC
>JAEUNN010000149.1 GCA_016791085.1 Rhodocyclaceae bacterium
CGCGGCGTCCCATTCGGTCGCGCGGCGCCAGCTGGCGCCGGCATTGGTCGTCACATGCAGGTCTACGCCGCCGCAAATCACGTGGTCGGGGTTGGCCGGATGCACGGCGATGGCATTGCCGTAGGACATCTGGCCTTCGTCAGCGAAGTGATTGCCGGCGATATTGGTCCAGCTATTGCCGCCATTGGTGCTGCGGAACACGCCCAATACGCCGTCGTTGTTGCCGGCCGAGGCGTCGGCACATAGTGCATAGATTATTTTCGGATTGGACGCGGCCACGGCCAGGCTGGTGCGACCCATGCGGTCCGGCGAGGGCAGGCCGGTTTTCAGTTGCGCCCAGGTCGCGCCGCCGTCGCTGCTGCGCCAGATGCCGCTCCTTGCGCCGGGCCCCGTGAAGGTGGCGTAAATCAGGCCCTGCGTGCCGGCATCGAACAGTACCTGATGGCACCAGTAATTGCCGCTGCCCACGAATGTTTCGCGCGCCCAGGTCACGCCGCCGTCGCGCGTGGTGTATAGACCGCCGAAGTCGTTATCGGCCGATACGCGGCCATATCCAACGCCGCCCACCAGCACGTGACCGGAATCGAAAGGATCGACAGCAATACTGCCTATGCGCCGCGGCATGCCTTGCGCGGCGCCGGCCCAGCGCTTCCAGCTGCGGCCGCTGTTGGTGCTGCGGTAGACGCCGTCGCCCGAATAGGAATCCGCCGACAGATTGGCTTCACCGGTACCGGCATAGAGCACGCTGGGTTTTGCGCTGTCGATGGCGAGCGCGCCTATCTGCAACGGGGTTTTAGACTTCCAGGACCATTTCCAGCTTTGCCCGGCATTGCTGCTTTTCCACACACCGCCGCCGGCCGCGCCTATCCACAGCAGGTCGGGATTGGTCGGGTGGACCACCAGCGCACTGCAGCGCCCACCTATGTTGGTGGGACCGGCGAGCGCCCACTTGATGGCTTTTTTCGGCACCGCCAGCGTACGTGCCGTGCGGTTTATTTCGCGTCTGAGATGATCGACCTTGGCTTCCCGCAAGGGCCAGGATACGCGGGCGCGAAACCAGGCGGCGCGGTTCTTGTGCCGCGTTATGCGCAGTTCGGGCGGCCCCTTGGCGCGCTGCTTGGCAGGGCCGGAGCGCAAGTGCACTGCCGGTTCTTCGGCCGGACCCGATGCCGCGGTTGGTTTGCCTTTGGTCGCCATGGTCGTGCTCCTTCGCTAAGCGGAAAATTCTTTTTGCATCCTGGCGGCGAGCCGCGCGCGCCGCACCCGCCCTGACGCACGGCCCGTCGATTCACGGCTTGCGCGATCGGCGCCGCGCACGCATGCGCAGTAACAGGATGCCCATGAGCGGGACCAGGAACAGCAGCAACTCGAAGGTCCCCGAGCCGCCGTCGGGAGAAATGCCGAAAATGCGTTCGATGAAGTCCATGTCAAGAACCTCCTTCGGCAGGGCGCCGATGCAATGTCGAATCCGGACAAAAGCGCGACTCAATTCACTATAGAGCAGAATTTCGCGCCGGCTGAATGCTGTCAAACGCCGCCGCGACGGCGCAAATCCTTGCCAATAGTCGGCTCCCATGGCGCCTAGCGCGGCCTTGCAACGCCCTGACGCGCGACACCGGCGGTGCCTGCAAGGAAGAACTATTCCTACCTTGCGAACCGTGCATACGCGACGCGAACGCAAGCGCCGCGCCAGATCGAGCCGCCGCAACAGCGCCGGCCGTGCCGCCATTTAGTTTGCCTGGAATGGCAAAGCCGGCCGCTCACGCACGGTACGTGCGGCGCTCAAGATGCCGGATGACATGCAGTGACTTATTTCCTTTCCGCCGCTTGAGACAAATCAATTAAACAGTGCCGGCACTCGCGCGACCCGGCGTCCACCCGCCCTGCTCCACCACGCGGCAAACCATAGCGCCCGGCCCGTGCAGCGATCGGCGCAGCGGCTGCGCACGCGCCAGGGCATGCATTGCGCGCCCGCATGCGCGTTGCCGTGGCGCAGCGCCGGCGGGCCGGCGGCCGAGGTTTGCTATAGTCAGGTCGATACGTAATTCGCCGCGCGCCCGGCCGGCGCGACGCTTCGATAGTCCGTATGCCGCGCATGCGGTGTAAGCAGCGGCGCAAGCCACGCCGCACGCTTGCGCAGTTCCAGGAGACGGGTATATGTGGGACGAACGTTACAGTGCCGAGGCCTATGCCTATGGCACCGAACCGAACGATTTTCTGGCGCAGAACTTTCATGCCATTCCGCGCGGGCGCGTACTCAGCCTGGCCGAAGGCGAAGGCCGCAACGCGGTATTCCTGGCCCGGCAAGGCTATGCGGTCACGGCGGTCGATGCGTCCGCTGTCGGCCTGAAAAAGGCGCAAAGCCTGGCCGAGCGGCACGGCGTAGAGGTGGAACTGGTGCTCGCCGATCTGGCCGCCTACGCCTTGGGCGAAAACCTGTGGGACGGCATCGTGTCGATTTTCTGCCCGCTGCCGCCCGCGGTGCGTCGTTCCCTGCATGCCGCGCTTGCGCCTGCCCTGCGTCCGGGCGGGGTATTTCTGCTCGAAGCCTATACGCCCGATCAATTGAATTACGGCACCGGCGGCGGCAATTCGGCGGACGTCATGCAAACGTCCGCATCCTTGAGGCAGGAACTGACCGGGCTGGAATTTCTGCACCTGGCGGAACTGGAACGCAGCGTCGTGGAAGGCGTCTATCACACCGGCCTGGCTGCGGTGGTGCAGGCCATCGCCTACAAGCGGGCATGATGGCACATGAAGATTGACCGTTACCCAGGCTGATCGAGCGTTCGTAGGCCTGGCGGCGCCGGCTCAAGCGCGCCGCGCCACCCAGTAGGTGGCGCCGGCCGCGCCGTACAGCTCTTCGTGCGCTTCGTCGCCTTCCAGCTCGAACGTGGCGCCGGGCAGCAGGTGGCGCGTTTCGCCGCGCGCGGTGAGCCACATTTCCCCGAGCACGACCAGCGCCTTCAAAGTAAACGGATGGGAATGCATGGGCACGTGCTCGCCGGGCGGCCAGACGCGCTCATACACCTCGACATAACCTTCG
>JAEUNN010000155.1 GCA_016791085.1 Rhodocyclaceae bacterium
CTCACGCCCATGGCGGAAAGCTCGGCCAGCGCGCCCAGGTGCGCCCAGCCGCGCGCCGAGCCGCTACCCAGTACGAGGCCCAGCCGCGGCTTGCCTTGCATGCGTGCCCCGGCCGGCGCTCAGGCGCTTACGAGTTCGGCGTAAAGGTCGTGCACGTCGCAGTCGGTGATGCGCACGCGCGCGAATTCGCCGACTTCGAGGTGGTCGCCGTCGGTTATATGTACCACGCCGTCTATGTCCGGCGCGTCGCCGGGCGTGCGCGCCAGGGCGCCTTCTTCATCTACGTCGTCCACCAGCACGGTGTATTCGCGGCCGATTTTGGCTTCCAGGCGTTGCGTGCTGATGTCTTCCTGGAACATCATGAGGCGCATGCGGCGTTCTTCGCGCACTTCGTCGGGCAGCGCGTCGGGCAGCGCATTGGCGGTCGCGCCTTCGACCGGGGAATAGGCAAAACAGCCAACCCGATCGAGTTCGGCTTCGGCCAGAAATTGCAGCAATTCTTCGAATTCGGCCTGCGTCTCGCCCGGAAAGCCGGTGATGAAGGTGGAGCGTATAGTCAGATCCGGACAAACCTGCCGCCATGCGCGTATGCGGTCCAGGTTGCGCTCGGTCGCGGCCGGCCGTTTCATGAGCCGCAGTATGCGCGGGCTGGCGTGCTGAAACGGCACGTCCAGGTAAGGCAGGATGCGGTTTTCAGCCATCAGAGGCAGCAATTCATCGACGTGCGGATACGGGTAGACGTAATGCAGCCGTATCCACACGCCCAGTTCGCCTAGCGCCTTGCACAGCTCGGCAAGCCGCGTGCGCAGCGGACGCCCACCCCAGAAACCGGTGCGATAGCGCACGTCCACGCCATAGGCGCTGGTGTCCTGCGATATGACAAGTATTTCTTTGACGCCGGCGCGCACGAGGTTTTCCGCTTCGCGCATGACTTCGCCTATGGGCCGCGATACGAGGTCGCCGCGCATGGACGGAATGATGCAGAAGCTGCAGCGATGGTTGCAGCCTTCGGAAATTTTCAGGTAGGCGTAGTGCGAGGGCGTGAGGCGTATGCCTTGCGGCGGCACGAGATCGACGAACGGGTCGTGCGGCTTGGGCAGGTGGGCATGGATGGCTTCCATGACTTCCACGGTTGCATGCGGACCGGTGACGGCCAGCACTGCAGGATGCGTGTCCTGCACGATGCTGCCCTTGGCACCCAGGCAGCCGGTTACGATCACCTTGCCGTTTTCGGCGAGCGCCTCGCCTATTGCGTCCAGCGATTCTTCGACGGCGGCGTCGATGAAGCCGCAGGTATTGACCACCACCAGGTCGGCGCCGTCATAGCTGGGGCTGATCTGGTAGCCCTCGGCGGCAAGCCGGGTCAGGATGTTTTCGGAATCGACGGTCGCCTTGGGGCAGCCAAGGGACACGAAACCCACCGTCGGCGTTTTGCTGCGGCGGGTTCGGGAATTTGATTTACGTGAGCTTGCGGCGGGAGCCATGCGGAAAAAATCTGCGCAAAACTCCCTATTCTACCGCTATTGCTTGTCGTCGTGCCCGGCCGGGAAGGGCGGGAACTGGAAACCGGACAGCATGCTGCGCGTTTGCTGGTCGATTTGCTCCTGCATCTGCAGGAACATCTTCTGGCTTTGGTCCATATATGCGCCCATCATGCTCTGCATGGCCGGACCCTGGAACTTCAGGAACTGCGACCACAAATCCTGATTGAAGGTGCTGCCTTCGCCATAGATGGAGCGCGCATGGTCCTGCATTTTCTGCTGCATGTCGGTAAATGCCTTGATGTTGTTTTCAAGGTATTTACCCATGATGCCCTGCATCGCGTTGCCGTAGAAGCGGATCATTTGCGCGAGCAGATCGGAGGTGAACATGGGCGCACCGCCGGCTTCTTCTTCCAGGATGATCTGCAACAGGATGCTGCGGGTGAGGTCTTCGGACGTTTTGGCGTCCACGACCTGAAAATCTTCGTTGCCCAGAACCAGGTCCTTCACGTCCGCCAGGGTGATGTAAGAACTGGTGCGGGTGTCATAAAGACGCCGATTCGGATACTTCTTGATCAGCCGCGTCTGCTCGGTTGCCACGTTTGAATTCCTCCTCGCTGCTTCGCCCATTTGTTGTCACCTCAAGTGTCGCACGTCGACGAAGACTGCTGATCCGCAATGCGGAAATTTTTTCCCGAAGCGGTGCACAAACGACCAAGACTGTAATGATTATAGCCTACGCAAACCTGCGGGTGGCGGACCACTCCGGACCGCTGCCCGCCGTTTGCACCGCAATACCTGCAGCGCAACATACTACTTTCGAGGTAGACCGTTGCGGGCATGCTGCGCAGTATGGCCGGGTTGCGGGATCCCGGCCATGCCGTATTGCGCAGTCGCCGCTCTGCCGGTCAGAACATGTGCTGGCCGCCGTTGATGGAAATGTTGGCGCCGGTCACGAAGGCCGCCTCTTCCGAGGACAGATAGGCAACCAGGCCCGCGATTTCTTCCGGCTTGCCCAGACGGGACACCGGAATCTGCGGCAGAATCTTGGAATCCAGCACTTCCTGCGGGATGGCCATGACCATCTTGGTGCCGATATAGCCCGGGGAAATGGTGTTCACGGTAACGCCCGCGCGCGCGCATTCCAGCGCCAGCGCCTTGGTGAAGCCGTGCATGCCGGCCTTGGCCGCCGAGTAGTTGCACTGACCGAACGCACCCTTCTGGCCATTGACCGAGGACACGTTGATCACGCGGCCCCACTTGCGCGCCACCATGCCATCGACAACCTGCTTGGCCATGTTGAAGGCGGAATCCAGGTTGGTACGGATCACGACGTCCCAATCGGCCTTGGTCATTTTCTTGAAGGTCATGTCGCGCGTGATGCCGGCATTATTGACCAGCACGTCGACCGGACCGACATCGGCTTCGACGGCCGCGACGCAGGTCTTGCAGGAATCAAAATCGCCCACGTCGCAGGGATAGGCCTTGAAGCCATAACCCATGCCATTCATGGTTTGCAGCCATTCGCCGGCTTTGGTGTTGCTGGGGCTGTAAGTTACGACCACTTTGTATCCGAGCGCAGCGAGCTTGATGCAGATCGCTTCGCCAAGACCCCCCATACCGCCGGTTACCAATGCGACTCGTGCCATATGAAACTCTCCTCTCCCACAATGGAGCGGGGACACTCGGTTCAACTCGGGGCGCCCCGCTTCGCCATCGAGTCATTCGCACACTTTAGGGCCGTTTGCTTACTTGCCCCTTAATCGGCAAGCGCGCACTTGCGCGACGCAAGACTATCCGTCCAGTGGCATTCAGGCTTTTTCCTTGACATAGCGGCCCGGAGCGGGCTCTATCGGACGATATTTTGCGTTACCGGGCATGCCGCGGGCGGCAATTTTGGCGCCGCCTCGCTGCGCCAGCCAATTCGCCCAGTGCTTCCACCAGGATCCTTTCTGCTCGACCGCGCCGGCCAGCCAGTCGTCCGGACTGGTGGCGGGCTTGTCATTGACCCAGTAGCTGCGTTTGTTCTTGGACGCAGGATTGATCGCGCCGGCAATGTGCCCGGATGCGCCCAGCACGTAAGTGGACGGCCCGCCCAACAGACCGCGCACCAGGTAAGCCGACTGCCAGGGCACGATGTGGTCCTCGCGCGCGCCGAACAGGTAAGACGGCATGTCGACCTTGGACAGGTCCAGTTTGACGCCCAGCACTTCCAGCCGGCCGGGTATGCGCAATTCATTCTGCAGATACATGTGGCGCAGATACCACGCCAGGAAAGGCCCGGCGATATTGGTGGAATCGGAATTCCAGTACAGCAGGTCAAACGGCGGCGGCTTGCCGCCTTTGAGGTAGTTGCTGACCACGTAATTCCAGATCAGGTCGTTCGGGCGCAGGCTGGAAAATACCTGCGACAGATCGTAGCCGGAGTAAAGACCGCCCTTGCCTATGGTCGCGTCGTGCGCAGCCACCGATGCCTCGTCAACCAGGCAGCCGAGGTCGCCCACTTCGGCGAAATCGAGCAGCGTGGTCATGAGCGTGAGGCTGTACGCAGGGTCTTCGCCACGTCCGCGCAGCACGGCCAGCGAAGAAGTCAGTATGGTGCCGCCGACGCAGAACCCCAGCACATTAGCCTGGGCCTGGCCGGTAATGTCGCGCACCACTTCTAGCGCCGTGATCGGCCCGAGGCGCACATAATCTTCCCAGGTGAAGTGCGACTGCGGCGCTTTCGGATTGACCCAGGAAACCAGGAACACCGTGTGCCCTTGCTCGATCGCGAAACGCACCAGCGAGCTTTCCGGCTGCAAGTCCATGATGTAGAACTTGTTGATGCAGGGCGGCACGATGAGCAGCGGCCGCTCGTACACCTCTTCCGTGAGGGGGGCGTACTGGATCAACTGCATCATTTCATTTTCGAACACCACCGTGCCCGGCGTGACCGCGAGATTGCGGCCGACCTCGAAGGGGCTTTCGTCGGTGATGGAAATGCGGCGCTTTTCCAGGTCCGCGAGCATGTTCTGTATGCCCTGGGTAATGCTCGCGCCTTGCGTCTCGAGTGCCGTGCGTATGAATTCCGGGTTGGTCGCGGCAAAATTGGTGGGCGCCAGCGCATCCACGTATTGCCGCGTCAGGAAACGCAATTTGCTCTTG
>JAEUNN010000168.1 GCA_016791085.1 Rhodocyclaceae bacterium
ATGCCTGCGCATCCGCAAGCTTGCGCGCGGGCGCTTCCGCCTCTGTGTCAGCGGAACGCTGCATCTTTCCGAGGCGTGACGCAGTGCACGCGCGCCGCGCGGCCAAACTTAAATGTTTCGTCAAGGCTTCTTAAAAGAATCGTAAGTGCCGGGCAGGCCCGTGACGCGGCCAGAAAATGCGCATAAAGTGCGCCGCGTTCCTCATCGCGGAGACCTGCCCATCATGACATCCGAATCGCAATCCACCGACCTGGCGGCCGCGCTCGCCAGCATGGCGCTCATACGCGCTTACGAACAAAAAGTGGCCGGCCTGGCGGCCGCCGGCAATTTTCCGAGTGTGTGCAGTTCGCTCGGCCAGGAAGCCAGCGCGGTCGGCGTGGTGAGCATGCTGGGCGCGCAGGACCGCATCCTGACCAACCACCGCAGCGCCGGCCATCTGCTCGCGCGCGGCGCCGATCCGGGCCGCATGCTGGCCGAAGTGATGGGCCGCAGCGACGGCTATTGCCAGGGCCGCAGCGGCTCGCTGCACATATCCGTGGCGGAACTGGGCGTGGTGCTCACCTCGACCATCGTGGGCGGCGAACTGTCGCTCGCCACCGGCGTGGCGCTAGCCCAGACCATGTTGAACCCGGACGCCATCGTGGCCTGCTTTTTCGGCGACGGCGCGGCCTGCGAAGGCATATTCCACGAATCGCTGAACCTGGCCTCGGTATGGAACCTGCCGATACTGTATGTCTGCGAAAACAACGAGTGGCAGGCCTATGTGCGCCGCCGCGAAACCATGCTTACGCCGCGCATCGCGAGCTGGGCCCAGGCTTATGCCATGCCCGCGCTGTCGGTGGACGGCAATGACGTGGAAGCCGTGCAACACGCCGCGCGCGACGCCATCGCCCAGGTGCGCGCGACGCGCCGCCCCTTCCTGCTCGAAACCTGCACTTACCGCATGCGCGGCCACATGGAACCCGACGATCCCGCCTATTCCGACGCGGCCGAACTGGCCGTATGGCGCACGCGCGATCCGCTGGAGCGCGCACGCGACCGCCTGATCGAGCGCGGTCTGCTGACGAGCGAGGATTACGCCGAATTGCAGGCGCAAGCCGGCGC
The DNA here is from genome assembly GCA_016791085.1 of Rhodocyclaceae bacterium. Lineage (GTDB taxonomy): Bacteria > Pseudomonadota > Gammaproteobacteria > Burkholderiales > Rhodocyclaceae > JAEUNM01. The sequence goes on from JAEUNN010000168.1 coordinate 1,105, forward strand.
GCGCATCGAGGCCGCGCTGGCTTATGCAAATGCCTCGCCCTGGCCCGCCGCGGGCGAACTGACCGACAACATTTATGCGTGAGGAATCGACCATGCAAACCATGAGCCTGTACGAAGCGGTCGGTGCCGCGCTGACCGAAGAAATGCGCCGCGACCCCACGGTCATCACTTTCGGTGAAGGCGTCGCGACCAAGCGCCCCGATCTGGTGACCGAATTTGGCGCGCTGCGCGTGCGCAACACGCCCTTGTCCGAAGCCATCATCGCCGGCACCGCAGCGGGCGCCGCGGCAAGCGGCCTGCGCCCGGTGGCGGATTTGCTGTTCGCGCCGTTCCTGACTTACGCGATGGACGCGCTGGTGAATAGCGCCGGCAAACTGCGCTACATGTCGGGCGGCCAGTTCCGCTTTCCGCTGGTCACGCTGGCCATGACGGGCGGCGGCTGGTGCGTGGGCGCACAGCACAATCACAACGTCGAAGCCTGGTTCGTGCATAGCCCCGGGCTCAAGGTGGTCATGCCGTCCGACGCGGCGGACTGCAAGGGCCTGCTCAAGGCCGCCATACGCGACGACAACCCGGTCATGTTTTTCCTGGACATCGGCTTGCTGTACGAGCGCGGTCCGGTGCCGGCCGGCGAACATCTGGTGCCGCTGGGCAGTGCGCGCGTGGTGCAGGCGGGCGAGCAGGTAAGCCTGGTGTCCTACGGCAAGGGCGTGCGCGCCTGCGTCAGCGCCGCGGAATTGCTGGCCGAACAAGGCGTGAGCGCCGAAGTGATCGATTTGCGCAGCCTCAAGCCGCTGGACGAGCGCACGCTGCTGCAGTCGGTGAGCAAAACCGGCCGCCTGGTGGTGGTGCATGAAGCCAGCCGGCTGTGCGGCGTGGGCGCGGAAATCGCCGCGATCGTGGCCGAACACGCCTACGACCGGCTGAAGGCACCGATACGCCGCATCACCGGGCCGGACGCACCCGCTGCCGCGAGTTACGTGCTGGAACAGGCCTACATGCCGCAACCCGCGGCCATCGCCCTGGCCGCCCAACAACTGATGGCCGCTCCGGCCGCCCGCACTCTGGACAAGGAAACCGTACTATGAAGGCACGCATGCCCGCCGCCCCTTTCCGCCTCGTGGTACACACGCTCGCTCTGGGCGCCCTGGCGCTGACCTGCGTGCCCCCGGCCGCGGCCGGCGGCACGTCCGCCAAGGTCGAACGCGGCGCCTATCTGGTCAAGGCCGGCGCCTGCCAGGACTGTCACACGCCCTGGATCATGGGCCCCAAGGGGCCGCAACCGGACCAAAGCCGCGCCTTGTCCGGCCACCCGGCCGACGCGAAACTGCCGCCGCCCCCGCCGCTCAACGCGGACTGGGCCTGGGCCGGCAGCGGCACGATGACCGCCTTCGCAGGCCCCTGGGGCATTTCTTACGCGGCCAACCTCACGCCGGACAAACAAACCGGGCTTGGCGCCTGGAAAGAAAAGGACTTCATCGCGACCTTGCGCAAGGGCCGCCACGCCGGCGACGGCCGCCCCATCCTGCCGCCCATGCCCTGGGAAGCGCTCGCACACATGACGGATGCGGACCTGGGGGCGATTTTCGCGTACCTGCAAAGCCTGAAGCCGATCGCCAACCGCGTGCCCGACTATCAGCCGCCGGCGGCGGCGGCTGCAAAATAAGGC
>JAEUNN010001118.1 GCA_016791085.1 Rhodocyclaceae bacterium
CGCAAATAATGTTCGACCAGCGCGGCAAACGGGGCCTCCGGGTGTTTGTCGGCAATCCGCCGCATGCGCCGCTCGCCCTGTTCCAGCGCGGCATGCACGGCTTCCGCGACCAGTGCTTCGCGCGATTCGAAATGCCGGTAAAAGCCGCCGTGCGTAAGCCCGGCCGCCTGCATCAGATCGGCCACGCCCACGCCCTTGAGGCCGGCTTCGCGCAATTTGAGCGCGGCGGCACGTACGATGCGTTCATGGCTATCGGCTTTGTCGCTGCGGGAATGGCCCATGGCGGTGGTGGCTCGGCAATGGCTTGACAATCTGGATTATAGATGTCATCCTGAAATTGTGGATGACAATCATCATCAACCCACAGCCGGATTTTGCCCCCAACCCGATCGCAGAGGCCAGCCATGCCCAACTCACCCACCGGCCTGTATCTCGAAGACCTACAAGAAGGCCAAAGTTTCACCAGCGACAGCCTGGAAGTGGACGCGCAACAAATCGTCGAGTTCGCCAGTTCATTCGATCCGCAGCCTTTCCACACCGATGCCGTGGCGGCCGAGGGCACGTTTTTCGGCGGCCTCGCGGCGAGCGGATGGCACACCGCCGCGCTCACCATGCGCCTTCTGGTCGGCCACGGCGCGCCTTTCGCGGTCGGCCTGATCGGCGCCGGCGCGCAGATAGAATGGCCGCGGCCGACCCGCCCCGGCGACGTATTGCACGCGCGCACCGAAGTGCTCAAGATCACCCCGTCGCGCTCACGGCCGGACCGCGGCATGGTGCTGTTGCGCACCGACACGCTCAATCAGCGCGGTGAAATCGTGCAGGTGCTCACCTCCACGGCCGTGGTCACACGGCGGCCGCAAGCCAGCGCCGGCTGAACATTTCCCGACTTGCCCATTGCGTGTGCCGTCAGCACGGCACGGAGGCTCCCATGTTGCGCGCCCTGAACAAACCTGAAGTACTCGCCGTGACGCTCGCGGCGGCCGCCATACTGGCCATCACGATGGGCGTGCGCCAATCGGTGGGCCTGTTCGTATCGCCCATCAACACCACAACGGGTTTGGGCATCACCACCATCAGTTTCGCGCTGGCGGTCGGTCAATTCACCTGGGGTGCCATACAGCCCGTCGCCGGTGCGCTGGCGGACCGCTACGGCCCCGACAAGGTGCTGGTGGGCGGCGTGCTGTTGCTCGCACTCGGTTATGCGCTCACGCCGTTTTTGCAATCCGGCACCGGCTTGCTGTTCGCGCTGGGT
>JAEUNN010000218.1 GCA_016791085.1 Rhodocyclaceae bacterium
GCCATGCCGTAATGCGCCCACGGACCAGATTCGGTCAGTTCGACACGTAGCCAGCTAGGAGAATCGAATGGAAGCGAACGTCATTTATCAGGATCGCCGGGCGGTCATACGCCTGGGCGGTCGTTTCGATTTCAACGCCCATCGCGAATTCCGCGAAGCCGCGGACGCCGCCATGGGCCGGCAGGACGTGCGCGAGGTCCATGTGGACATGAATAACGTCGTGTATCTGGACAGCTCTGCCCTGGGCATGCTGCTCATGCTGCGCGACAAGGCCAAATCGGCGCAGAAGGATCTGGCGCTCGCCAATTGCGGCGGCAATGTGCGCCAGGTGCTCGATATCGCCAATTTCACGAAGCTGTTCCGCGTGGTTTGACGGGCGCGCCGCCTGCAGGCCGGAGGGGGCCGGCAGGTGGCCGGGGTTGTTGGAGACATATAAATGGCACAGACGGGCATCAAGCACGCGCGCTGGGTACTGCCGGCGCTCACCGGCGCAACCAGCGCAATGGCGTCGGGATTCGCGGTATGGTCTGCCCAGAGCGGTCAAAGTTGGTTGGCATGGGGTGGCGTGGCGGCGGCCGCCGCAGGTAGCGCCGCGGTCGCCGGAATCGTCGCCCAGAGCTGGCTGCTGGGACCGATCGAGCGGCTGGGCGAACTTCTGCGCACCATGTATCGCGACGGCGATCTGTCGCGCCGCGTCACGCCGGCAGGCTGTGCCGAAGCACGGCTGCTGGGGACGGCGGCAAACGATCTGATCGGCAGTTTCCAGAGCATGATAGGGCGCATCGTATTCAGCGCAGCGCAACTGCGCAGCGCGTCGGACAAGTTGAGCGTTTCGGCGCGCGAAATGAACGATTCGTCGGCACGCCAGGGGCACGCCGCCGAATCAACCTCCAGTTCCATGGACGAAATGAATCGCGGCATCAGCGAGGTGCGCGAACACGCCTCGGTGGCCGCCGACAATGCCGCCGAAGCGCGCGGCCACGCGCTGCGCGGGGCGGAAATTGCCGAGCGCGCGGCGCAGGAGATCGAGCGCATCGCGCGCAACGCCAGTTCTTCGGCGCAACTGATCGAGCAACTGGGCAGCCGTACGCAGGCCATCAGCGGCATTTTACAGGTGATCCACGATATCGCCGAACAGACCAATCTGCTCGCCCTGAACGCCGCCATCGAAGCGGCGCGGGCCGGCGAACAGGGGCGCGGGTTTGCCGTGGTGGCCGACGAGGTGCGCAAACTGGCCGAGCGCACGGCGAGCGCGACCGGCGAAATTCGCGGCGTGATCGTGGCCATCCAGGACGAAACGCACAAGGCCGTGCAGTCGGTACAGGAAGGTAGTACGCAGGCGCATGCCGGCGCACAGCTCGCGGCGTCCGCCGCGGATGCCCTGAAGCAGATTCGCGACGGCGCCGAAACCACCATGGACAAAGTCCATGCGATCGCCGGCACGATCAACACCTATGCCACGCGGGGCTCGGAAATCGCTACCCACGTGCACAACATACTGCACATGGTGCAGGGCAATACCGCAAGCGCTGCGCGCACATTGTGCGAAGCCGGCCACGTCGAACACATAGGCGCGAACATCCAGGAAGTGCGCAATGTGTTCAAGCTCGGACAGGTCGGCGAAAGCGCACTGGCGCTGCACGAACGCATGCCGGATGTGGTCGTGCGTGCCGCCGCGGCAACCGGCCGCGCACTCGAAGAAGCCATACAGCGTGGCGAAATAACCGAACAGGCGCTGTTCGACACCACCTATACCCCAATTTCCAATACCTACCCGCAGAAGTACCACACGCCCTATGACGCGCTGGCGGACCGGCTGTTTCCGGGCCTGCAGGAACCCATACTCGAGCAGCACGCCTGTGTCGTGTATGCCTGCGCCGGCGACATCAATGCCTACCTGCCCACCCACAACCGGCGCTTTTCGCAGCCGCTGACGGGTGATCGCGAGCGCGACCTGACGGGCAATCGGACCAAGCGCATATTCGACGACGCGGTGTCCAAGCGCGGTGCCAAGCATCAATTGCCCTATCTGCTGCAA
>JAEUNN010000289.1 GCA_016791085.1 Rhodocyclaceae bacterium
TGCAGGCATTTCTGGACGATGCGCCGGTCAAGCTGGGCGCGGTCGGCGCCGCGATTGCGCGCGCCGACGCCAATGCCGTGCGCCTCGCCGCGCACGCGCTGAAAGGGTCGAGTGCTCAGATCGGCGCGCAGGAACTGTCCCGCCTGTGCCGCGAAATCGAATATGCCGCGCGCGACGGGCATCTGGACGAATGCGCGGATTTGCTGCCGGCTGCCGAACTGGCCCTGGCCGGCACGCGCCAGGCGCTCGCGCTCGAACTCGGGCGCTGAGCGCGCGCGCCGCCTCAGGCTGCGCGCTGGCGGAAATCCTTGAGGCGGAAGCCCAAGGCGAACAAACTGCCCAGATACACGGCGATACCCAGCGCGACGATGCCGGAAAGACGCAACAGGCGCGCGCTACCCGGCGCCGTGAGCCAATATTGGGCATCGCCGGATACCCACCACAGCACGCCGCCCATCACGGCCAGCGCGCCCAGCAGACGCAGGCTGAATTTTCCCCAGCCCGGCCGCGGCGTGTACGCCCCGCGCCGGCGCAAACCGCGATACAGCAGCAATGCATTGAGCACGGACGCAATGCCGATCGACAGGGCCAGGCCGGCATGTTTGAGCGGCACGATGAACGCCAGATTCATGATCTGGGTCAGCGCCAGCGTGACGAGCGCGATGCGCACCGGCGTGCGCACGTCCTGGCGCGAATAGAACGCCGGCGCCAGCACCTTGACGAGTATCAGGCCGCTCAAGCCGGCGCTGTAGGCAACCAGCGCGCTACGCGTCTGCAACACGTCGTCGGCCGTGAAAGCGCCATGCTGGAACAGCGTGGACAGGAGCGGCACGGCCAATATCGCAAGCGCCAGCGCGGCCGGCAGCGTGAGCAACAAGGTCAGACGCAAGCCCCAGTCGAGCAGGCTGGAAAATTCCTCGCGGCGATCCTGCGCGTGCAGTTTGGACAGCGAGGGCAGCAAAATCGTACCGAGCGCGGCGCCCAGCAGGCCGGACGGAAATTCCATGAGCCGGTCGGCGTAATACAGCCAGGAAACCGACCCGGCGGCCAGGAACGAGGCGAATATGGTGTTGATGACCAGCGAAATCTGCGACACCGACACGCCCAGAATGGCCGGCGCCATGAGCTTCAGGATGCGGTTCACGCCGCTGTCCTTGAGCGTGAAGGATGGCCGCGGCAACATGCCTATGCGCTGGAGCGCGATGAGCTGCGCGCCCAGTTGCAGCACGCCGCCCAGCAGCACGGCCCAGGCCAGCACCAGCACCGGGGGATCGAAATACGGCGCCGCGAACAGCGCCATGGCGATGAAGGCCAGATTCAGCAGGGCCGGCGTGGCGGCCGGAACGGCAAATTTGCTCCAGGTGTTGAGCACGCCGGCGGCGAGCGCCGTGAGCGACATGAACAGAATGTACGGAAACACGATGCGCGTGAGCAGCACCGTCAGTTCGAATTTTTCGGTGTCGGCGGAAAATCCGGGCGCCGAAACGTAAATCAGCAGCGGCGCTCCGATGACGCCC
>JAEUNN010001120.1 GCA_016791085.1 Rhodocyclaceae bacterium
ATCGAGTTCGAAACGGTCCGTCTTGTTGCGCGCGCGGCGGATGGCGAACCACTTGCGGAATATCCAGTACCAGCTCATGAACGATACCCCCAGCAACAAGGCCATGACGAGCTTCACGGTAAGGCTGGCGTTGCTGACCAGGTCGAAAATGGCCATGTCTTGGGTTACGTTCATCGTGTTGGCGCGAAATCGGGGGGATATCAAGGGGTTGCAAAAAGGCTGCGCAGATCGGCAGGAATGGGCACCGGCCGGCCGCGCGCAATATCCACGCAGGCCACCGTTACTTCGCATTCGAACAGCGGGCGCCCGGCGCGCTCCACGCGCTGCGCGAACACCACGCTGGCACCGGCCACGCGCGCCACGCGCGTGAATACATCGAGGGCGTCGTCAAGACGCGCCGGGGCGATAAATTCGGCATTCAGGCGGCGCACCATGAAAGCCAGACCGCGCTCGGCAAGCAGGCTGCTTTGCGCAATGCCCATCTGGCGCAGCCATTCGGTACGGGCGCGTTCGCAAAACTTCAGGTAATTGGCGTAATACACCACCGCGCCAGCGTCGGTATCTTCGTAATACACCCGCAGGGAGTAGCGACTTGCTGCCAATGCGGTACCGTCCGCCGGGATTGTGGCCGCTGACATGGGCGCATTCTACCCGAGCGTGGCATGCTTACGCGGCGTTGCGGGCAAGCGTGCGTTACGTATTGTAAGCGCACAGCCGGACCGCTGGCGGCTGCGGCGCGCGCGGGCGGCGCGCAAGTCGCGTACCATGACCACAGCGCTTGCGCGGCAAACCCGCGCGCCGGCACACCCGGCGGGCTTGGCAACTGGGGCAGAAATTTCATGACGGGACGGTGGCGGGGCATGCACGGGCGGGCTCTCCCTGGTTGTTGGGCGGCATCATGCCTGCGCGGGCGTCCAGGACTGCGCCGGTGGCGATCCAGACGGGCCCGGTGCGGGCATGCGGGCCGAAGTCGATGCGGCCTGGTCACCGTCAACGCAGTGCGGCCGGCTTCGGGGTTAGCCGCGGCGGGCAAACCGGCCTGCCATTTGCACCGCTCGCGCGCCGGGGGTGCGCACGCATGATGGGGCTCGCCGCCTATCCGCGCTCGTTCGGGCGTCTGCTCTGGATAGGGTTCGCGCTGGTCGCCACGCCGGCCATACTGGGCGTGCTCACCAGCGCGATTGCGGTAACCCAGCTTGCCGGGCGCGGCGAACGTGCGGTGCTGCGCTCGGCCGAAAGCGCGCTCGCCCAGCGCCGCCTTGGCGAAGCCCTGGTCGGTCTGGAACGCAATGCGCGCCAGTTTGCCATCGTGAATGCGCGCGAGTGGCTGGAAGCTTATGACGCCAATCGCACCCGCCTGTACGAGGCGATCGCGCAAATCGAGCAACTCGATCCGGGCGCCGAAGAGCGCGCCGCGCTGGACGAAGTGCGCAAACTCGAATACGCCATACATGGCGAGCTTGCGGCCGGCCGCGCGGACGCCAAAGTGCTGGCGCCGGCCCTGGAAAATTTCGTGCGCTTGCGCGAACTTGCCGGGCAACTGCGAGCAGCCGGCGAATTGCGTACCGCCGCAGAAGCCGAGGCCTTGCGCAAGGATGCCGAACGGGCGCGCTGGATCGCGCTGTGGCAACTGGCGGGGCTGGTGCCGGTGCTCATATTCCTGGTGAGCGGCTTCACCACGCTGATCGGCCGGCCCATCCGCCAGCTCGACACGGCAATACGCCGTCTGGGCCGTGGTCAACTGGCCGAACCGGTAGCCGTACAGGGTACCGAAGACCTCGAAGAATTGGGGCGCCGGCTGGACTGGATGCGCGAGCAACTGATCGATCTGGAGCGCGAGAAAAACCGTTTCCTGCGCGAAATATCGCATGCCCTCAAAACCCCCCTGACCGCGTTGCGCGAAGGCGCCGAACTATTGGGAGAAGGCGGGCTCGGGCCGCTCACCGGCGAACAGCGCGAAGTCGTGGATATACTGCGCCGGCAGAGCCAGGAATTGCAGCAACTGATCGCCGGCCTGCTGCAGTACGAAGCCGCGCATTTTCAGCGCACCGTCGTGCATGCCCAGCCCACCGCGCTCATGCCGCTGGTGCAGCAAATCCTGGACAATCATGCGCTCGCCGCGCGTGCCAAGAACCTGCGTGTCGAGCTTGCCCTGGCGCCGCTCACTGTCGTCGTGGACGCAGGGAAAATCAAGGCGATACTGGATAATCTGCTGTCCAATGCGATCAAATATTCGCCGCCGGACGGCAGGGTGGAACTGGGCGTGCGCCACGCGGAGGGAAAACTGGTGCTGGACATGAAGGATGAAGG
>JAEUNN010000320.1 GCA_016791085.1 Rhodocyclaceae bacterium
TGGATAAGTTCCAGCACCATGGTGGGCTCGCGCACCAGCGCGCCGCTCGTGGCATCGCGCCACTGGCCTTCGCCGCGAATGAGCGTGAGCCCGTCCGGAAAGCGCGGCGTCACGGCCTGTTCCACGAAGCTTGCCCATTCGGCGTCGCTGACCGCGCTGCCGCCCGGTATCGAGCGGCCGAAATAAAGCCGCTCGGCCACGCGCAGGTCCATGCGCGCGCCGCTGCCACCGGCATCCAGCGGTGCGCAGGCCGGTGCCGCGAGCGCCAGCGCCACGGCCAGCGCGGCCCAACGAGCCCGCAAGGCGGGAGTGTTCATATTGTTCTCCTCGGGTCAGGACCCACGCCGGCGGGATCGCTTGCAAGTCGCGTGCAAGGGTACAATTTCGCGGCCCGCGGCGGGTGACACGAATAGTAAAGTCTGCGCGCCGCTTTTGCGATCAGGAGAACGGCCATGGCCATGGATGTCATCGATTTCAGAATTTACGGTTCGGAAATGCAGTTCGTCGAAATCGAACTGGACCCGGGCGAATCGGCCCTCGGCGAGGCGGGCAGCCTCATGTACATGGAAGACGGCATCGCCATGGACACCATATTCGGCGACGGCTCGGCGCAGCAGAGTGGTTTCCTCGGCAAGCTCATGGGGGCCGGCAAGCGCCTTCTCACGGGCGAATCGCTGTTCATGACGGTGTATGAAAACCGTGGCGCCGGGAAGAAAAAAGTCGCGTTCGCGGCGCCCTATCCGGGCAAGATACTGCCGCTCGACCTGTCGAAACTGGGCGGCACCGTCATCTGCCAGAAAGACGCCTTCCTGTGCGCGGCGCGCGGCGTGGCCATAGGCATCGCCTTCCAGAAGCGCCTGAGCGCCGGCTTTTTCGGCGGCGAAGGTTTCATCATGGAAAAGCTCGAAGGCGACGGCATGGCTTTCGCGCACGCCGGCGGCACCCTGCATACACGCGACCTGGCGCCCGGCGAAACGCTGCGCGTCGATACCGGCTGCGTGGTGGCGCTGCAGCCCAGCGTGGATTTCGACATCGAATTTGTGGGCAAAATCAAGACCGCCCTGTTCGGGGGCGAAGGCGTGTTTTTCGCGCGCCTGACCGGGCCCGGCCGGGTCATCCTGCAGTCCTTGCCGTTTTCGCGCCTGGCTTCGCGCATCTTTGCGGCCGCACCCGCCAGCAAGGGCGGCGGCGGATCGGGCACCGACGAGCGCTCGGTGTTCGGCAATCTGCTCGGCGACGACTGACCCATGCCGGCCGCGCCCGGCAGCCTGGGCAGCGGCGCGCGCTGCAGCGTGCAGGCCATGGCCTATGGCGCAGGCTTCGCGGCCACCGGAACGCCGCTCAGCGTGGAACTGGACGCGCAGGGCTTTTCCCTGCGCGCGCCGGACGGACGCGAACTGGCCGTGCCGTGGTCCGCGGCCGGCGTGCGGCGCCACGGCTTCAACGACAGCCGCTGCGAAATCGCCTGGCACGACGGGCACGACCGCTGTGCGCTATCCCTGGGCGATGCGGCCATCATCGCCGAACTGTACGCGCTGCCCGCGCTGCGCGAGGCGGCGGCCGCGCAACGAACGTCGCGCGCGCGCCGCGACCGCGCAACGCGGCGCTGGGTGCTGCTGTTGCTGGCGATCGCCGCGCTGCCGCTGCTGTTGTTCGGATTGGTGCTATGGCAGTTCGACAGCATCGTGAGCCGCGTCGTGTCCGGCGTGCCGGTCGCGCACGAGCGCGCCATAGGCAGCGCGCTCATAGGCCGCTACACCGAGGGCAAACAAATCGTGGCCGGCCCGGCCGCCGACATGCTGCGCGAACTCGGGCAAAAGCTCACCCAGGGCTCGCGCTACAGCTACGACTTTCGCATCGTGCACGAGCCCGGCGTGAATGCCTATGCACTGCCGGGCGGGTACGTGGTGGTGCATAGCGGCTTGCTGCGCGTCGCCGAAAATGCCGAACAGGTGGCCGGCGTGCTGGCGCATGAAATCAGCCACGTCGAAGGCCGCCACGGACTGGCCAGCCTGGTGCGCTCGGCCGGATTGGCGGCCGTGTTCGCCCTGGTGATGGGCGACACCGGCGCGTTCGCGACACTTTCGCGGCAAGTCACCGACCTGAAATTTTCGCGCGATACCGAAACCCGCGCCGACCGCGACGGACTGGAGCGCCTGGTGCGCGCCGGCATCGACCCCGCCGGAATGGCCGAATTTTTCAAGCAACTGGACGCCAGCGCCGCGCGCATGCCGGACTGGATATCTTCCCACCCGGCGCCGCTGGACCGCCACGCAGCCGTGCAGGAGGCCATCGCCAAACTGCCGCCGGCCGCCCGCCAGGTGCCGCGCCTGCCCTACGACTACGCCACCATCAAGGCCGCCCTGCCGGCCGCTGAACAATCGCGCTGAACGGCCGCCAACGCGGCGCACGTGAACTTGCCGCGCGGCAGCCCCCAACCTGTAGCTCGCGCTTCGCGGCTAGACGCGGTGCCCCGCGTAACCCCGCGTAGGGCGTAATCCCCGCAGGGAATTACGCCGCTTGCCGCGATGCGCCCGGTGCAATTCCCTGGCGGGGATTGCACCCTGCCCGAATTGCGGGCGCGCGCCGCGCCGGCCACCGCCGCCGGACGG
>JAEUNN010000426.1 GCA_016791085.1 Rhodocyclaceae bacterium
GTCCTTGCATCGGAGGGGCATGCCGAGCGAATTGCCCATGCCGGCTTGCAATGGATGGCCGGGCCGTTAGATAGGATCAATGGGCCCTATCGGCGCAGATGGAGGAATGTGCCGGTGGTTGGTCCGGGCGGCCTGTACAAACACGATCGGAGTATTGCATCCGATCGGAAAGTGTATCGGGGGAGACATGAAGGCATTGCTTGGCGCCAGCGCCGCCGTGCGCACGCAGCCGTTCGATTTCCGCACCATCCTTTCCGTAGTCCTGTTCGCATCCCTGTCCCTGTTCCTGCTGGTTGCCGTGCAAGCGGCGCGTGCGGCCGACGCGCCTGCCGCGGCGCAGGCCGCTCCGGCCGTGCCGGCGCATAACGCCGCGCCGTTCTGGCGCGAAGTTCGCCAGGGTGATGTCGGCGTAACCACCATCAAGGGCGCCGAAACCGGTGTGCTGGTGCAGGTGGAGGGGAACGCCTGGCGTCACCTGCGCAACGGGACGGTCACTTACTGGGGCGGCCTGTTGCTCGTACTGGTTTTCGGAGCGATCGCGCTGTTCCACGGCTGGAAAGGCCAGTTGCGCCTGTCGGCGCCGCCGGTCGGCCGCAAACTGGAGCGCTTTTCCGGGCCGGAGCGCCTGGTCCATGGTTTCGTGGCCGGCTCTTTCGTGCTGCTGGCCGTGGGCGGCTTGCTCATGCTGTTCGGCAAGCACGTGCTCATGCCGGTGTTTGGCCACACCGTGCTGTCGCTGTTGCTGCAGGTGCTCAAGCCGATACATAACTTTCTCGGCCTGGCGTTCGCGGTCGGACTGCTGGCGATGATCGCCATGTGGCTCAAAGACAACGTGTGGGACCCCATAGACGCGCAGTGGATACGCCGCGCCGGCGGTTTGCTGGATCGCAGTCACGTGCCTTCGGGGCGCTTCAATTTCGGCGAAAAAACCTGGTTCTGGTTCGGCGTCACGATACTCGGGCTGACCGTTTGCGTATCCGGGTTTCTGCTGGATTTTCCGGCCATCCTGCAGAAGCGCGGCGACCTGCAACTGGCCAACCTGGTGCACGGCATAGGCGCGTTATTCATGATGTTGCTCGCCCTCGGCCACATCTATATGGGCACTATCGGTGTCGAAGGGGCGTTCGATTCCATGCGTACCGGCAAGGTGGATGAGACCTGGGCCAAAGAGCACCACGAGGCCTGGTACGAACAACTGACGGCCAAAGGCAAGCAGGCGCGATGATCGATCTGCGCGCGGTGTCGGTTGCTGTGGGTTTTGCGCGCGAGGCGCTGTCGAGCCGCTGGGCAGACCACGCCTGGCGCGTGGTTGGTGTGGCACCGGCGGGCGAAGCACCGGCTCGTGCCGAACTTGTACGCGATGCGCTGGAATTGCGCCTGCATGGCGATGAGGCCGATCACTACCTGCTCAACCTGACCGCGCCGGAGCCCATGCTGTTTGTGGTCTGGCGGCTGCAGGACGAGGTGCCGTCGGTCATGATGCTTACCGTAAGTTACGGCGAAGCGGCGCGCATGCTGGATGCCGGCGAAAATGTCGAAGGCGTGCCGCTGCCGGCCGATCTGGCCGGCTGGGTGGAAGATTTCGCGCGCCGCCATTACCGTCCGCCGGAAAAAAAGCAGAAAAACAAGCGCTACGCAAATACCCGCGAGGAGAGCCAATCGTGAGCGGCGGCGAAAGTTTTTTTGGCCGCTGGTCGCGTCTCAAGCGCGCCGCGGGCGAATTGCCGGCAAACCCGGCCGAAGCGGCGCCGGCGCTGCCCTTGCCGGATCCCGAAACGCTGGGTTTCGATGACGATTTTCGGGCATTCCTGCGCCGCGAGGTGGAGGAGGGCGTGCGCCGCGTGGCACTCAAAAAGCTGTTCCACTCACCGCAGTTCAACGTGATGGACGGCCTCGACGTGTATATCGACGACTACAGCATCGCGAGCCCGCTGGACGCGGCGACCCTGCGCCAGATCGAACATGCGCGCGAACTGGTGTTCGGCGAGCGGCCTGCCGAGGCGGCGGCCGGTGCGGCCGGCAATGCGGTGCGCGCGGAAGCGCCGGCGCAGTTGTCGGTGCCGCAGCCCGCCGCGCTTGCCCCAACCATGCCGGCTGACGAAGCCGTGCCGGCTGCCGGCGATCGTGTCGTTGCTACAGGGGATGGCGATGCCGCCTGATTCCGAGCATCCCTGTCTTACCTGCACTTGCAACGGCAGCATCGCCGAGGCGGCTTTCGCGGCGGCCGGGGCGGTCCCGGTGCGCGCCTTGTGCCGCGGCGATGTGGGCCGCTTCCGCGACGCGGTGACGCAGAACGGCCCGGTCGTGGTGGGCTGCACGCAGGAGTCTGCATTTTTCGACGAGTTGGCCGATCGCCTGAATTCGCCGGCCGAACTGCGCTACGTGAATCTGCGCGAAGCCGCCGGCTGGTCGCGCGAGGGCGCGCAGGCCGCGCCCAAAATCGCCGCCCTGCTGGCCATCGCCACGGCGCCGGCGCCGGCGCCGGTGGAGGCGGTGGACCTGGTTTCGGAAGGCAGCCTGCTCATCGTCGGACCGGCCGCCGCGGCAATTGCCTGGGGCCAGCGCCTGGCCGCCGAATTCGATGTGGTCGTACTGGCGACCGATGCCGCCGGCCTGCCCACGCGGCGCGATTTTCCGATACGCGAAGGACGCGCATTGCGTCTGAGCGGCCATCTGGGCAACTTCAGCCTTACCTGGCAGCACGGCGGTCCGGTGGATTTCGATCGCTGCACCGGCTGCGGCGCTTGCGTGGCCGCCTGCCCGCAGGACGCCATCGGCCGCCGCGATGGTTTGGCGCCGCGCCACGACGCCGGCCGCTGTACGCCCGACGGTCCTTGCGGCAAGGCCTGCGTGACCGCCTGCGGTGCGATAGGCGCCATCGACTTCGGGCGCCTGGCCGGCGCAAGCCTCAGCGAGCGCTTCGACCTGGTGCTCGATCTGTCGCGCCAGCCCCTGCTCAAAACTCCGCACCTGCCCGACGGTTATTTGGCACCCGGCGCCGATCCGCTCGCGCAGAGCGAGGCGGCGCGGAAGTTGCACACCCTGGTCGGCGAATTCCAGAAGCCGCGCTACCTGCGCCACAGCGAGTCGATTTGCGCCCACCATAAACAAGGCCGCACCGGCTGCACGCGCTGTATCGACGTCTGTTCGGCCGCGGCGATATCCAGCGCCGGCCAGAAAATTCACGTCGATGCCGCGCTTTGCGCCGGCTGCGGCGGCTGCGCGACGGTGTGCCCGACCGGCGCGGCGCGCCACGTCTATCCGGCGCCGGGCGAACTGATGGCGGCACTGCGCCGCGGCATCCTTGCCTGGAGCGCGGCGGGCGGCGGCTCGGCGTGTTTGTTGCTGCATTCGGTCGGCCAGCGCGAGGCGGTGCTGGAAATCGGGCGCGACGGCCGCGGCCTGCCGGCGCGCGTAATCCCGTACGAAGTTCATGACGTCGCCGGCATAGGTCTGGACCACGCGCTGGCGCTCATCGCCTACGGTGCCGCGCAATTGCGCCTGCTGGTCGATGCCGATCTGGCGGACGGCTACCGGCAGGCGCTGCAACAGCAGTTCGCGCTCGGCAACCTGATACTGGCCGCGCTGGGGTACGGTGACTCGCGCCTGGGGCTCATCGAGGTGGAATCGGCCGCCCAGGCCCTGTGGCAATTGCCGGTCCCGGAGCCGCTGCCGGCTGCGTCCTTCGTATTTCCGTATGAAAAGCGCGCGGCGCTGGACATGGCGCTGGCGCACCTGGCCAAGGTGGCGCCGCTGCCGCCGACCGAGGCGATCGCCCTGCCGCCCAAATCGCCCTTCGGTTCCGTCGAAGTCGATGCCGCGCGCTGCACGCTGTGCATGTCCTGCACCGGCGCCTGCCCCAGCGCGGCGCTGCTCGACACGCCCGAAGAGCCCAGGCTGCGCTTCGTCGAGCGCAACTGCGTGCAGTGCGGGCTGTGCGTGGATACCTGTCCGGAGCAGGCGCTGCGCCTGGTGCCGCGGCTGCGCTTCGACGACGACGCAAGGCGGCCGCGCACGCTCAATGCCGCCCAGCCTTTCCATTGCATCGTTTGCGGCAAGCCCTTCGGCACGCGGCAAATGATAGACAACATGCTGGGCAAACTGTCCGGGCACAGCATGTTTGCCGGCACGGTGGCACAGCGGCGGCTGCAAATGTGCGCCGACTGCCGAGTGCTGGATTTGATGCAGCACCCGGACGAAATGTCGGTGTTCGGAGGCAGGCGATGAGCGCCGCGATGCCCGTACTGGCCGCCGACGAGGCGGTGCGCGCCGACAGCTACCGCGTGCTCGCGCGCCTGTTTGCAGCGCCGCCCGACTCGGCGCTGCTCGGCGCGCTGGCCGCGGCGCCGCGCGCGGGCGGCGATGCGCTCGGGTCGGCCTGGAACGCACTGTGCGATGGCGCCGCAAGCGCCGGCGCCGCCGCCGCGGCGCCCAGGCTGGACGCCGAATACAACGAACTGTTTTGCGGCGTGGGCGAGCCGCGCGTGATGCGCTACGGCTCCTGGTACCTGAGCGGTTCGCTCATGGACATGCCGCTGTCGCGGCTGCGCGACGACCTGGCGCGCCTGGGCTTTGCGCGCGATCCCGCGGTGCACGAACCGGAAGATCACTTCGCCGCGCTGCTCGAAGTCATGGCCATGCTGGTGGCCGCCGGGCACGCCGGCCAGAACGAATTTTTTCAGCGCCACCTTGCGCCCTGGTATGCCGACCTGTGCCGGCGCCTGGATGGCGAAACGAGCGAGTTTTATCGGCTGGCGGCACGCTTCGCGTGCGGCTTTCTCGATACCGAAGCCGCCATGCTGGCGCCATGAGACGCCGTATCTGCCTTAGCGAGGAGGGGACCTATATGAAAACCGATGATCGCCAGCAGCCAGACGCCAATCTGCGCCGGCGCAATTTTCTGCTGACCGCGACGCTGGGCAGTGCCGGTGCCGTCGCGGCGGCGGTTACGGGCGGCGCATTGCCGCAGGCCGAGGCCCCGGCGACGGCGACGGCGACGGCGGAAAATGCCGGCCGCGGCTATCGCGTTTCCGAGCACGTGCTGAATTACTACCGCAGCACGCGGATTTGAGGACACTGCCATGTTGACCCTGAAGAACAAGGCAGCCGCGACGCGGCGCGCGCGGCTTACCCGCGACGTACCTATGAATGCGCCGGAAACCATGGACCGGCGTACTTTCCTCAAGCGCTCCGGCATAGGCGTGGGGGTGGGCGCGGTCGCCGCGCAGATAGGCAGCGGCATGATGCGGCCGGCCACCGCGGCCGACGCGCCGGCCAGCGGCAATGTCGAAATCAAGCGCACCGTGTGCACCCACTGTTCGGTGGGCTGCGCCATCGATGCGGAAGTGCGCAACGGCGTCTGGATAGGCCAGGAGCCGGTGTTCGATTCGCCCATCAATCTGGGCGCCCACTGTGCCAAGGGCGCTTCGGTGCGCGAGCACGGCCACGGCGAAATGCGCCTCAAATATCCCATGAAACTGGTCGATGGCAAGTACCAGAAAATCAGCTGGGACCAGGCGCTCAAGGAAATCAGCGAAAAACTGCTGGCGATCCGCAAGGAGCACGGCCCCGACGCGGTGTACTGGATAGGTTCGTCCAAGCACAATAACGAACAGTCTTACCTGCTGCGCAAGTTCGTGTCCTTCTGGGGCTCTAACAACTGCGACCATCAGGCCCGCATTTGCCACTCGACTACCGTCGCCGGCGTCGCCAACACCTGGGGCTATGGCGCCATGACCAACTCTTACAACGACATGCAAAATGCCCGTGCGGTGTTCTTCATGGGCTCCAACGCCGCCGAGGCGCACCCGGTGGCGATGCAGCACGTGCTGCACGCGAAAGAGGCCGGCGCCAAAATTATCGTCGGCGACCCGCGCTTCACGCGCACCGCGGCCAAAGCCGACCAGTATTTCCGCTTCCGTTCCGGTACCGACATTCCGGTCATCTGGGGCATTTTGTACCACGTGTTCAAGAACGGCTGGGAAGACAAAAAGTACATAGACGACCGCGTCTTTGGCATGGACAAGGTGCGCGCCGAAGTCGAAAAATGGACGCCCGACAAGGTCCAGGAAGTGGCCGGCGTGGATGGCGACACCTTGCTCAAGGTGGCCGAAACCATGGCCAAGAACAAGCCTTCCACCATAGTCTGGTGCATGGGACAAACCCAGCACACCATAGGCAATGCCATCGTGCGCGCCTTCTGCTGCCTGCAACTGGCGCTGGGCAATATCGGCAAATCCGGCGGCGGCGCGAATATTTTCCGTGGTCACGACAACGTGCAGGGCGCCACAGACGTCGGGCCCAATCCGGATTCGCTGCCGGGCTATTACGGCATCGCCGCCGGTGCCTGGAAGCACTGGGCGCGCGTGTGGGGTGTCGATTACGAGTGGATCAAGGGCCGCTACGCTTCCGAAGCCATGATGACCAAACCCGGCATCACGGTGTCGCGCTGGATAGACGGGGTGCTCGAAAAGAACGAACTGGTGGACCAGGGCCCCAACCTGAAGGCCGTCGTGTATTGGGGCATGGCGCCCAATTCGCAGACGCGCGGCAAGGAAATGATCGAAGCCATGAAAGCGCTCGACATGCTCATGGTGATAGACCCCTATCCGTCGGCCACCGCGGCCATGGCGGCCATGGCGCGCAAGGACGGCGTGTACCTGCTGCCGGCCGCGACGCAGTTCGAAACCTCGGGTTCGTGCACGGCGTCGAACCGCTCGCTGCAATGGCGGGAAAAGGTCATCGAGCCCCTGTTCGAATCCAAGCCCGACCACGTAATCATGTATCTGCTGGCGCAGAAATTCGGTTTCGAACAAGAACTGACCAAGAACATAAAAGTAACCAACAACGAGCCCAGCATGGAGGACACGCTGCGCGAAATCAACAAGGGCACCTGGACCATAGGCTATACCGGCCAGTCGCCGGAGCGGCTCAAGCTGCATATGAAGCACATGAACACCTTCGACGTGAAAACCCTGAAGGCGGTGGGCGGCCCCTGCGACGGCGATTATTTCGGTCTGCCCTGGCCGTGCTACGGCTCGCCGGAAATGAAACATCCGGGCACGCCCAACCTGTACGACACCAGCAAGCACGTGATGGATGGCGGCGGCAATTTCCGCGCCAATTTCGGCGTCGAGCGCGACGGCGTGTCGCTATTGGCCGGTGACGGCTCGGCCTCGAAAGACGCCGACCTGCAATTCGGCTACCCCGAATTCGACCATGTGCTCATGAAAAAGCTGGGCTGGTGGGACGACCTCAGCGAAGAAGAAAAGAAAGAAGCCGAGGGCAAGAACTGGAAAACCGATCTGTCGGGCGGCATCCAGCGCGTGGTCATGAAGGTGCATGGCTGCCATCCTTTCGGCAATGCCAAGGCGCGCGCCGTGGTATGGAACTTTCCGGATGCCGTGCCGGTGCACCGCGAGCCGCTGTTTTCGCCGCGCGCCGACATGGTTGCGCTATATCCGACCCACGACGACAAAAAGGCGTTCTGGCGCCTGCCCACGCTGTACAAGAGCGTGCAGGAAAAGAACAAGGACATAGGCAAGGAGTTCCCGCTGGTGCTTACTTCCGGCCGCCTGGTCGAATACGAGGGTGGCGGCGAGGAAACCCGCTCCAACCCCTGGCTGGCCGAACTGCAGCAGGACATGTTCATCGAAATCAACCCCAAGGCCGCCAACGACCGCGGCATACGCAACGGCGACGACGTGTGGGTAAAAACCCCGACCGGTGCGCAACTGAAGGTGAAGGCGCTGGTTACCGAGCGGGTGGACGCCGGCACCTGCTTCATGCCCTACCACTTCTCGGGGCGCTGGATGGGCGAGGACATGCTCAAGTACTACCCCGAAGGCGCCCACCCCATCGTGCGGGGCGAGGCCGCGAACACTGGCACGACCTACGGCTACGACAGCGTAACCATGATGCAGGAAACCAAGACGACGGTTTGTCAGGTCGTCCGTGCATAAGGTCGGAGGAGATCCCAAATGGCACGCATGAAATTTCTCTGTGACTCCGAACGTTGCATCGAATGCAACGGCTGTGTCACCGCCTGCAAGAATGAGCATGAAACCCCGTGGGGCATTTCGCGGCGCCGGGTGGTTACGCTGGGCGACGGCAAGCCGGGCGAAAAAACCATATCGGTGGCCTGCATGCATTGTTCCGACGCACCCTGCATGGCGGTATGTCCGACCGACTGTTTCTACCGCACCGACGAAGGCGTGGTGTTGCACGACAAGGACCTGTGCATAGGCTGCGGCTACTGCTTCTACGCCTGCCCGTTCGGCGCGCCGCAATTTCCGCAGGCCGGCAATTTCGGCCAGCGCGGCAAAATGGACAAATGCACCTTCTGCGCCGGCGGCCCCGAAAAGGACGGTTCCGACGAGGAATATAAAAAGTATGGCCGCAACCGCCTGGCCGAAGGCAAATTGCCGCTGTGCGCCGAAATGTGCTCGACCAAAGCGCTATTGGCCGGCGACGCCGACGTGATATCGGAAATTTTCCGCGAGCGCGCGCTGCGGCGCGGCAAGGGCGGCGAGTTGTGGGGCTGGAAACAGGCATACGGCGCGGACGGCGCCCCCGAGCCGGCCAAACAGGGAGGCAAAACATGAAAACCTTGGCACTGCTGTTGGCTGCGACGGCCGTGCTCGCGGCCTGCAGCGAGCGCCCGCAAAGCGTGGGCGACTACCGCGGCAAAACCGACGCCAAACCTTACGAGGCCAATTTCGGCGGCGACAAAGCCAAGTGGGAAGCCGCGCTCAGGGCGCGCAACCAGAACCAGAACGAATACAAGCGGGCCGAATGAGGAGGAGGGCGGCGATGAAATCGATTTCCCTGTTGGTCGGACTTAGCCTGTGCGCTGGCGCGGCCTGCGCCAAGTTGCCGGACCCCAGCCCCGAAGCCAAAGCCAAGGCCGACCTCACCAAGGCCGAAAATGCGCACAAGGACAAAGTCGCGGCCTACCAGCTCTGCCAGTCGCAAAACGCGGTCGCCGCGCGCTACCTGAAAGCTGCGGGCAAAAGCGCCAAGCCCGACCTGCCGGCCTGCGCCGATCCGGGTAAATTCGACCCGGCTTCCGTGACGGCAGCCGCGCCTACACCGGCCGCTGCAGCCGCTGCGCCGGCCGCCCCGGCGGCGCCGTCCGGCGCTGCTCCGGCGGCCGCTGCGGCAGCTGCCGATAAGAAGTGAGGCCAAACTCGTGCTGATGGAGCGTGGCCCCCACTTGACCGAAGCGCGCTGCGAACAGGTTGTCGCTGCGACCATATGCGACCAGGACGGCCAGCCCCTGCCGGTGCATATGCCCGGCGAGCGGCCATTGACGCTCTATCTCGACAAGCGCGAAATCGTCACGCTCATGACCTTGGGCCA
>JAEUNN010001126.1 GCA_016791085.1 Rhodocyclaceae bacterium
GGCCAGGCGCACCTCGTGCGCCGCGGGGTCCACGCTGAGGTCGCCGATTTCTATCAGCGGCTGGGCGCGCCCGGCCGCGCGCCGCAACAGCGCGCGCACGCGCGCGGCCAGTTCGTCGAGATTGAAAGGTTTGACCAGGTAATCGTCGGCACCCGCGTCCAGGCCCTGGATGCGCTCGGCGACGGCATCGCGCGCGGTCACGATGAGCACCGGCATGGCGTGGCCGGCGGCACGCAAATGCTGCAACACCTCCATGCCCGATTTGCGCGGCAGCCCCAGGTCCAGCAGCACCAGATCATAGGGCGCGCCGGCCAAAGCCAGCAGCGCGGCCTGCCCGTCGCGCGCCCAGTCCACGCCATACGCCTCCTGCCGCAAGCCGCTGGTCACGGCCCGGCCTATCATTTCGTCGTCTTCGACCAACAGCAGGCGCAAACTCGCACCCTCCTACGCAGGCCGGCAAAGCGCGCCCGCCGCCCGCTCACAAGCCGCCCGTAATGGCGGTGATTTCGCTGGATTCGACGAGCCGCGTACGCCCCAGGCGGCGCACCAGGCGATCGCTGCGGCTGCCCCGGATCACCATCCAGCCGCCCGCGATATCGAACACATAGGATATTTCGACGCTGGCCTGTTTGCCCTGCGGGTCGATTTCGAGCGCTTCGATTTCCAGCCGGTAATCCAGTTCCAGCACACCGCCCATTTGCGTACCCACGGCGTCGAAGGTTGCAAACGTGTCGCGCGCAGCTTTGCAGGCGGCATCGCGGTCCAGCCTGAGCTCGCTGGCAACGCCGCGCCGGGTAGTCTGTTGCGTGGCCTGGAACGACGCATCGAGCAGCTCGCACAGCGCCTCTGGCTTGCGGCTCAACACCGCCTGCACCTCGCGTTCGTAAAAGTCGCGCACGCCGCCCTCAACCAGCGGCGTGCCGCCCACGAACAGCCACCAGACCCCCAGCGCAACCATGGAAAGGCCCAGCAGATTTTTCATCGCGACGGACTGGCCGCGGCGTCCCGGCTAGGCCGCGCGCTTTTGTATCAGTTCTATCTTGTAGCCGTCGGGGTCCTGCACGAAGGCAATCACCGTGCTGCCGTGCTTCATGGGCCCCGCCTCGCGCGTGATCACACCGCCGCGCGCGCGGATTTCATCGCAGGCGGCATAGGCGTCCGGCACTTCCAGCGCGATATGGCCGTAAGCGCTGCCCAGTTCGTATTTGTCCACACCCCAGTTGTAGGTGAGCTCCAGCACGGCACCGGCGGATTCTTCCTGATAGCCGACGAAAGCCAGCGTGAATTTGCCGTCCGGGTAATCGTTGCGGCGCAACAGGCGCATGCCCAGCACCTCGGTGTAGAACGCGATGGATCGGTCCAGATCGCCGACCCGCAACATGGTATGCAATATGCGCACAGCACTCGCTCCTCGACTGGCCCGCGCAATGCGGGCTGCGGCCCGATGATATCCCAACGCCGGCCGTGCCCCGGCGCCGGCCTCAGGCCGGATACGGGTTGTCCAGGCCGTCCAGGCCCGCCGCGCGTATCAGCACGGACGGATCGGCGCCAACTTCCGCCAGCGACATGGGCAGCATGCAGGCCGGCTCCGCCCAGGGGTCGGAACATTCCAGCAAGGCCAGTGCGCTGCCGTCCGCGCGTGCCGGCCGCCAGGCCGCGGCAAACCCGCGCCCCAACATGTCGACCGCCAGCCAGTCGAGGCGGGAATGCAGCAGTTCTTCCGGCGCATTGAGCGGCAAGGCCTGCAGCCGCGCTTCGGTGCTCAGCAACAGCGACGCGGCGGGCGCCAGACGGGCCAGCGCGAGTGGCAGGTCGTGCTCAGGCGGCACGACGATCGCGACCACGCCGGCATAAAGACAGCCGCACAGGGCCGCAAGTTTGAGCGCGCCCTGCCCGGTCATCACGAGTGCGCGGCGGCCGCTCATGCCTGCCGTCTGCAGGGCGCCGGCGATGGCGCGCGCGGCCTGGTCGAGTTCCTGGTTGCTACATGCCGGACGCGGCGGCACGCCGGTCCACAATTCGAATGCCGCGCCATTCGGGTCGAACGCGGCGCGGGCACGCATGAGGTCGATCAGGGAGGGCGGATTGGCGGGCTGCGCAAGGGCAGCAAAAGCTTTGTTCATGCGGAAACTCCAGCAAATACCTGCCGCGCCGGCGGGCGCGGCGAACAGCTTGCGAGCCGGGCGGCGGAACATCCAGCCGCCTGGCGGCCCGCCCGGGCGGCCGCAAAGCCGTCGTACGACAAGTGTATGCGGCCATGATGACGGTAAAACCGTCCTGATGCACCATCCAATATACCTATTGACAAACACATCGGCAGCAGAATTTTGCAAGTTTTTGTGCACTTGCAACATGGCAAGGCAGGGATTCTCCGTAACGGTGCCTGCCTATCCACGCGCCGGCCCCGCTGTCCGGCCCGTCGTTTCGGGCGGCTGCGGCCCCATCATCCGGGCGGCGGATGGCATGTAAGGCAGGCCTTGCCGATAATCACCACAATTTTAAAGTGGTTATAGCGGAGAACGCCATGTCATTTTCGCCAGCACGATTGGCCGGGATGCGGCCATGACGCGCGATCCATCCGAACTTCCAGCCTGTGCGCTGCGCCAGGCCGAACAACTGTTCCCGCCATTGCTGTTCGCGGTCGCGCATAGTTACGGCGAGGCCGACGCGCCTGCCCTGCATCCGGCCGAAGCCGCCGCGCTGCGCCATATCCCGGCCGAGCGCCAGGCCGCGTTCCAGCGCGGGCGGCACTGCAGCCGCAATGCCCTGCGCCAGATCGGGGCCGGATTCCGGCCGGTGCCGCCGGATGCGGACGGTGCGCCGCAATGGCCGGACGGCTACACCGGCAGCATCGCGCACAGCGCCAGCTACAGCATCGCGGCCTGCGCGCGCCGCCAGGATGTCGCGGCGGTCGGCGTGAAGGTGCGGGCGCATGCGGCGCGCTTCGACTGCGCCGGCGCGGAGCAATTGTTTTCGCGCGATGAAACCGACTGGCTCGCCGCACTGCCGCAGCCCCAATTCGATCTGCACGCGCACGCGCTGGCCTGCGCCAAACTGGCTTGCCTGAAGGCCATGCTGGCCGTGCGCGCCTGCGCCGCGCCGCACCAGCTGGTGCTGCGCCTGGATCTCGTCCATGGACTGTTCCGCGCCGAACTGCCGCCGCACACGGCCATGCCGCGCCGCCTGCTGGGCCGCATCGCGTGCGACGGCCGGCACGTATATGCCGGCGTGTGGTGGCCGCAGGCGGCGCGCTAGTCAGGCACAGCTTGTCAGTTCTTTTCGCGCCCGGCATTCTGCGCGGGAGGCCCGGCGCCGGCCAGGCGTTCCTGCAGTTCGCGCGGCAGCGCGCGGTAAAGTATGGTGCGGGTGCGCGCCGGCAGCGGCGTGTCGATGGTCGGCCCAGCCGCGCTGCGCGGGCCCGCGCTGGCGCCCTGCACGGCCGCGCTATCCAGGCGCCGCGCTTCGGCGTCATCGGGTTTGGGATGCGCCTCGGCCAGCACCGGCGTGCGGCCGTCCTCGCCGCGTGCGACGCGCAGCAGCAGTTCGCGGCGCGCCAGCAACAGATGTATCAGATTCGACATGGGAGATCGCGATGGCAGTCGTGTTTCAGGCCGCCAGCCCGGGCGAGGCGGATATACGCGCAGCCCTGGTCGACAGCCGCGGCTTGGCCGATCTGCTGGTATGCCGGGTCGGCAGCCGCGGGCTCGCGCGCGGCGACGCGCTGTGGCACATCACGCGCGACCGCCAGTCGGCTTCGGTACGCATCTGGTTCGGTTCCATAGGCATGAGTCAGGTCAAAATCTGTTTCGTACCCACGCGCGGCGAAGCCGGCTGGTGCCGGCCGCACCGGCTGCGCGGGCGCCTGGGCTGACAGCGCCGCACGCAGCGTCCGCGGCGATGTCATTTGCCGCTCCAGAAGTCGCGCACCTGTTTCGGCGTATTGCCGAAGTTTTGTCCGTACGCAGCACTGTTGCTGCGCTTGCGCACGTCGACTTTCGGATCGGCGACCAATTTTGACTGTTTCTGCGATTCGCGGTCATTCGGCAATTCCCACGGATAGGCCGGGCGTACCAGATTGTTTTCGGGCGTCGCGTACTGATGCAGCTGGCTGGCGTTCTGCACGCCACGGTCTACCCGGCGAAATTCGAGCACATGAGGTGTCGGAACGTCGCCATGCGTTGCGCCGGTCAGATCCACGCGCTTGATGGGACCGCCGAACTTGTCGTACTGGATATAGCTGGTAAATTTTTGCGTTGCATCATCGCCGCGCCGGAACAGGGTCTTGTTGGCAAGATTCGGGTCCGTCGCGTTGTCCTTGAAGGTGCGCGTAATCTTGAAATTGCCTTTGGTCCGGTTATTGTCGTCGGTCAATAAACCCTGAACCTCTTTTTGCCGCTCGACGCGCAACTTGTCGGCCGCCTTGCGCCCCTGATAACCGCGGAACGCGCTCTGAATTTTGAGTGCGGCATCCTGCTCGCGCTTGCTGGGCGGTTTGGGAAGGTCGGGCGGTGGCGCAAGGTCCTGGGACACGCTTGCCTGCGGTTTTTCCAACTCGGCC
>JAEUNN010000558.1 GCA_016791085.1 Rhodocyclaceae bacterium
CCTGCAAAACGGCAACGGCGGCCAGATCGTGGTGTGGTCGGACCAGGTCACGCGCTACTACGGTACGGCGAGCGCGCGCGGCGGCCAGTCCGGCGGCGACGGCGGGCGGGTCGAAATATCCGGCCACCAGCTCGATTTCCAGGGAACCGTGTCCACCGCGGCGCCGCTCGGGCGCGCTGGCACGCTGTTGCTCGATCCGGCGAACATCTATCTGATAAACGGCGCCGATGGCAGCGGCGGTGCCGACACCGCCCTCTCCAATCTGGTGCAGACGGTGGCGTTTGCCGACTCCCTGCCTGGCAATGGTGAAATTTCGGACGGCAGGCTTAATTCCATCGGGGGAAATGTAGTCCTGCAGGCGACCAGCCTGATTCAAGTCGGAACTTCGGCTGGCGTGGCACAAAACGTCGACATTAATGGCCCGACCTCATTGACCCTGGAATCACGCGGAGCGGGCGGCAACGTTACCTTCCTTGCGGGTTCGTCGCTGAACATGAACAACGCCAGTCTGCTCATACGCGCCGGTGTAAATTCCACGGGAACCGTCACTGCAGGCGATACCGGCATTGCGTCCTTGGGGACCATCAGTGCATCGAATTCGGTGTCGGTCGATGCCAAGTCGATTGCGCTGGCCGGAAATGTCGCGGCAACGAACAGTACCGTGACGCTCACGGCGCGTACGGGCGCGATCACCGGCACTGCCGGAGGCGGCGCCGACGTTACCGCAACAAGTTTGATCGCAGGCGCGGCGGGTGGGATCAATGCCGGCGCATCGGCGCTGGAAACGGTGGTGGCGACGCTCAATTTCAGCAACAGCACGAGCGGGACCGTCAGTATCAGCAACACGCGCAATCAAGGCCTGACGGTGAGCGGCAGCCAGCTTGCCACTGGTGCCGTGAGCGTAACGGAAACATCCGGCAATCTTACGGTGGGCAGCGTAAATAGTGTCAATGGCATCATCACTGCGGGGGCCCCGGTGACGCTAAGTGCTGCCAGCAACAACAGCCAGATCATCCTGTCGCAACGAGTGGACAGCACCAACAACGGTGCTGCGTCAGGCGGCGCCATTACGCTGACCGCAGACCAGATGACGCTGGGCGCCGCGAGCGACCGCAAGCTGCGTGCAGGTAATCAGCTGGTGACGCTGACGACCTTCGATAACGCGCAGAACATCGCGATCGGCGGCAGTGCGGCAGACAGCAATTCGCAACTCGGGCTCAGTGAAGCAGAGCTGGGTACCGTGCGCACTACGGGCGGCCTCACGATAGGCGGGACGGGCCACACCGGTACGCTGGCGGTTGCACGCAGCCTGAATTTGACCAGTGGCGGCAACCTGACCGGCGGCACATTGACGCTGATTAATGGTGGTGCTGCAAATATCAGTTTCGATGAGCCGCTGACCTCGCCGGTGGCGGTGAGCGTGCAGTCGAACGCGAATATCGTGTTCAACAGCGGCGGCAGCATCACCGCCAGCGCTGCCAGCCACGATAGCGTGCAACTGACGGCGGGCGGGGCGATAACGGGAAATGCCGGCACCGGCCCGGATGTCACGACGGGCACGCTCACGCTGAGCGCTGCGACTGGCCTGGGCACGGCCGGCACGGCGCTAGAAACGGCCGTGACGGCGCTCGATTTCACGAACAGCGGCAACGGCGCGATAAACCTATTCAACACCAGCCCGGGCGGTCTGAGCGTAAGCGGCAGCCAGAGCGGGACCGGTGCGGTGCGGGTGAGGGAAAGCGCGCATGACCTGAGCGCAGGCGGAGTGAGCGCCGGAGCGAACACGCTTACCTTGCAGGCGGATGTGGGAGCGATACTGGGCAACGCCGCGGCCGGAACCGATGCGAGCGGCACCACCGTCATCCTGAGCGCGGCGGCTGGAATCGGCACGGCGGGGACGGCACTGGAAACGGTGGCGGCAGCGCTGAACTTCACCAATCGGGCGGGCGTGCCGGCCAATACGAGCGGCGTGGTGAATATCGCCAATAGCCGCGCCGCAGGCCTGAGCGTAAGCGGCGAGCAGGCAGGCGGCGCAGCGGTGACGGTAAGCGAAAGCGTGGGCGACCTGAGCGTCGGAACCGTCAATAGCGTAGCTGGAATCACCACGGCAGGCGCAGCGGTCAGCCTGAGCGCGGCGGCGTCGGACCAACAGATCACGCTGTCGCAGGCGATAGACACGACCAATGGCGGAGCCGCGGCCGGCGGAGCGATCACGCTTACAGCCGACAACCTGGCATTGGGCACGACGGCCCAGCAAAACCTGAAATCCGGCGACAAGTTGGTAACGCTGAGCACAGCCGACGACGCACAGAACATCGTGCTCGGAGGCGCCGCGGCGGACAACAATACACAACTGGGATTGAGCGCCGACGAACTGGGCACGGTAGTCGGAACGGGCGGGCTGACGATAGGCGCAGCCGGCCATACGGGGACGCTGGCCGTGTCCGGAGCGCTGGATTCGAGCGCGGCGGGGAATCTGACCGGCGGTACATTGAGTCTGACCAATGGAGGTAGCGCCGACGTCACATTCACGGCGGCGCTGACCGCACCGGTGGCGGTGCGCGTGCAATCGGGCGGGAATATTGCATTCGATGCCGGCGGCAGCATATCGGCAGCGTCCAATACGGTAACGCTGGTGGCGGCGAGCGGCGCAATCAGCGGCAATGCCGGAGCCGGACCGGACGTCACGGCGGCGACGCTCGTCACGAGCACGGCAAGCGGGGTGGGCGTGACGCAGCGGCTGGAAACGGCCGTATCGTCGCTCAATTTCACGAACAGCGGCAATAGCGCGGTCAACATCGACAACACCCTGGCAGGAGAACTTACGCTGTCAGGCCGTCAGAGCGGCAGCGGAGCGGTGAGCGTGACCCACACCTCGGGCGACCTGACGGTGGGGACGGTCAATAACGCGAGCGGCACGGCGATCGCGGGCATCGTGACGGTGGGCGGGCCGGTGACGCTAAGTGCGCTCACAGCCGACGCGCAAATCAAACTGGACCAGGCAATCGCCAGCGGCGGCGGCACGATCAGCCTGAGCGCGGACAAAATGAACCTGTTGGGCGCGGGAGCGGCGCTGCCGCACCTGAGCGGCGGCAGCGGATTGGTCACGCTGAGCACGACGAGTGCGGGACAGGACATCGCGCTGGGCGGCAACGCGGCAGACAGCAATACCCAACTCGGGCTGAGCGCGGCGGAACTGGCGACGGTGTCGGGAACGGGCGGGCTCACGATAGGGGATTCCGCCCACACCGGCAGTTTCAGCGTGTCGGGCGCGGTGGG
>JAEUNN010000714.1 GCA_016791085.1 Rhodocyclaceae bacterium
GAAATGGTCATGCCGGGCGACAACATCACGATCACCGTGAAGCTGATCGCGCCTATCGCCATGGAAGAAGGTTTGCGTTTCGCCGTGCGCGAAGGCGGCCGTACCGTGGGCGCCGGCGTGGTTGCCAAGGTTATCGAGTAAAAATTGCAGCACGGCCGTGCGCCGCTGGCGCACGGCTTTAATCGCTCTTTAGGAACGCCAATGCAAAGCCAGAAAATACGCATCCGCCTCAAAGCTTTCGATTATCGCCTGATCGACCAGTCGGCCCAGGAAATCGTCGATACGGCCAAGCGTACGGGTGCCGTGGTGCGCGGCCCGGTGCCGCTGCCGACGCGCATCGAGCGCTTCGACGTACTGCGTTCGCCGCACGTCAACAAGACCTCGCGCGACCAGTTCGAAATTCGCACGCATTTGCGCCTGATGGACATTATCGATCCGACCGACAAGACCGTCGATGCTCTGATGAAGCTCGACCTGCCGGCCGGCGTGGATGTCGAAATCAAGCTGCAGTAAGTTTTGTATCAGTAGTTCGCCGCCGGCGCAGCCGAGCGGTTTAGTCGTGACCAGACAACACTGCGGCATTTGCCGCGTTGATGTTCAACGGGTCCCGGTCAATCGCAACCGGGGTTAGGAGAAAAACATGAGTCTAGGCCTTGTCGGACGCAAGGTCGGCATGACGCGCGTATTTACCGACGACGGTCAGTCCGTCCCGGTAACCGTGCTGGATGTGTCGAACAACCGCGTCACGCAGATCAAGACGGCGCAAACGGATGGCTACAGCGCCATCCAGGTGGCCTACGGTAAGCGCCGCGCCAGCCGCGTGACCAAGCCCGAGGCGGGTCATCTCGCCAAGGCGGGCGTGGAAGCCGGCAGCGTGCTGCGCGAATTCCGCGTTACGGAAGATCAACTTGCCCAGTTCAAGGCGGGCGATGTGATCAGCGTGACCATATTCCAGGCCGGCCAGAAGGTGGATGTCAGTGGTACGTCCATCGGTAAAGGTTTCGGCGGCGTGATCAAGCGTCACAACTTCTCGTCGAACCGCGCTTCGCACGGTAACTCGCGTTCGCACAACACGCCGGGTTCCATCTCGATGGCGCAGGATCCGGGCCGTGTGTTTCCGGGCAAAAAAATGTCCGGTCACTACGGTGACGCCAACCGCACCACGCAAAACCTCGAAATCGTGCGCGTCGACGAAGCTCGCCAGCTGTTGCTGGTGCGCGGCGCCGTGCCCGGTGCCGCGGGTGGCGACGTCATCGTCGTCCCGGCCGCGCGGGTCGCGAAATAAGGGGGCACGATGGAACTCAAGCTATTGAACGCCGAGGGCCAGGCCGCGAGCACGCTCGCTGCTTCCGACGCCCTGTTCGCGCGCGAATACAACGAAGCGCTGGTGCATCAGGTGGTGGTGGCCTATCAGGCCAACGCACGCTCCGGCAACCGCGCCCAGAAGGACCGCGAACAGGTCCATCACTCCACCCGCAAGCCGTGGCGCCAGAAAGGCACCGGCCGTGCGCGTTCCGGTATGACCTCGTCGCCGCTGTGGCGCGGGGGCGGCCGCATTTTCCCGAATTCGCCCGACGAGAATTTCTCGCACAAGGTGAATCGCAAAATGTTCCGCGCCGGCATCGCGGCCATCCTGTCGCAGCTCGCGCGCGAAGATCGCCTGGCGGTGGTGGAAAATTTCAGCATCGAAGCGCCCAAAACCAAAATGGTCGCGCAGAAGCTGAAAGCCATGGGTCTCGATTCGGTGCTGGTGGTTACCGGCGAGTTGGACGAAAACCTCTACCTCGCCACGCGCAACCTGCCGCACGTGCTGGTGCTCGAAGCGCACCAGGCCGATCCGGTATCGCTGGTGCGCTACGCCAAGGTGCTGCTCACGCGCGACGCCGTGGCCAAATTCGAGGAGATGTGGGCATGAGCGCCAAAGTCCAACGTCTGTATCAGGTGCTGCTCGCGCCGCAAATTTCCGAGAAAGCCACTTTCCTCGGCGACAAGTTCAACCAGGTCATATTCCGTGTGGCGCCCGACGCCACCAAGCCGGAAATCAAGGCCGCGGTCGAAATGCTGTTTTCCACGCCGGACCGCAAAATCCAGGTGGTGGGCGTGCAGGTTGCCAACGTGCGCGGCAAAACCAAACGTTTTGGCCGCATCGAAGGCAAGCGCCAGGGCTGGAAAAAAGCTTTCGTGCGACTGGCTGCCGACCAGGAAATAAGTTTCGCCGAAGGCGTGGAGGTCTGACATGGCACTCGTTAAAGTCAAACCGACTTCGGCTGGCCGCCGTGGCCTGGTGAAGGTCGTCAATAAAGACCTGCACAAGGGGCGCCCGTTTGCGGGCCTCACCGAAGTCAAGAAAAAGCATGCCGGCCGCAACAACCACGGCCACATCACGACGCGCCACCAGGGCGGTGGCCAGCGCCAGCACTATCGCGTGGTCGATTTCCGCCGCAACAAGGATGGCGTCGTCGCCACCGTGGAGCGCATCGAATACGATCCGAACCGCTCGGCCAATATCGCCCTGCTGTGCTATGCCGACGGCGAGCGCCGCTACATCATCGCGCCCAAGGGCGTGGCGGTGGGCGCGCAGCTGCTGTCCGGCTCGGAAGCGCCCATCAAGCCCGGCAACGCGCTGCCCATCCGCAACATACCGGTCGGCAGCACGATACATTGCGTCGAAATGCTGCCCGGCAAGGGTGCGCAGATCGCGCGTGCGGCGGGTGGCTCGGTGCAGCTCCTGGCGCGCGAAGGCAGCTACGCGCAACTGCGTCTGCGCTCCGGTGAAATACGCCGCGTGCACGTCGAGTGCCGCGCCACCATCGGCGAAGTGGGCAACGAAGAACACAACCTGCGCAAGATCGGCAAGGCCGGCGCGCAGCGCTGGCGCGGCATACGCCCGACCGTGCGCGGCGTGGCGATGAACCCGATCGACCACCCGCACGGCGGCGGCGAAGGCCGTACGGGCGAGGGCCGCGTGCCGGTGAGCCCCTGGGGCACGCCGGCCAAGGGCTATCGCACGCGCAAGAACAAGCGCACGACCAGCATGATCGTGCAGCGCCGCCACAAGAGGTAAGAGGAAGCTATGGCTCGTTCTATCAAGAAAGGCCCGTTCGTCGATGCTCACCTGCTGCGCAAGGTGGACACGGCGCGCTCCAGCAACGACAAGCGTCCGATCAAGACCTGGTCGCGTCGCTCCACGATACTGCCGGAATTCGTCGGCATGACCATCGCGGTACATAACGGCAAGCAGCACATTCCCGTCTATGTGTCCGAAAACATGGTCGGCCACAAGCTTGGCGAATTCGCGCTGACGCGCACCTTCAAAGGTCACGCGGCTTCCAAAAAAGCCGCGGTGAAGCGCTAAGGGGACCGCACATGGAAACTAAAGCGACATTGCGCGGCGTCCGCCTGTCGGCCCAGAAGGGCCGCCTGGTGGCGGACCTGGTGCGTGGCAAGCCGGTGGATCAGGCGCTCAACATTCTGAGCTTCTGTCCCAAAAAGGGCGCGGCTATCGTCAAGAAGGTGCTGGAGTCGGCCATCGCCAACGCCGAGCACAACGACGGCGCGGATATCGACACGCTGAAGGTGGCGAGCATTTACGTCGAAAAGGGCACGGTTCTGAAGCGCTTCGAGGCGCGCGCCAAAGGGCGCGGCAATCGCGTGCTCAAGCAGACCTGCCACATCTACGTGACCGTCGGCGACTAAGGATCAGTCATGGGACAGAAGATACATCCGACCGGCTTTCGTCTGGCGGTCAATCGCAACTGGGCTTCGCGCTGGTTTGCGAACAACAAGAGCTTCCCCAAGATGCTGAATGAAGATCTGGCGGTGCGCAGCTATCTGAAAAAGAAGCTCGCACACGGATCGGTCAGCAAGGTGGTGATCGAACGCCCGGCCAAGAACGCGCGCATTACCGTGTTTTCGGCGCGGCCCGGCGTGGTGATCGGCAAGAAGGGCGAAGAGATCGAACAAATCAAGGTCGATCTGCAAAAGCTCATGCACGTTCCCGTGCATGTGAATATCGAGGAAGTGCGCAAGCCCGAAATCGAAGCCCAGCTGATTGCCGATTCGATCGCCCAGCAGCTCGAAAAGCGCATCATGTTCCGCCGCGCCATGAAGCGCGCCATGCAGAACGCGACGCGCCTGGGCGCCCAGGGCATCAAGATCATGTCTTCGGGCCGCCTGAACGGCATCGAAATCGCGCGTACCGAGTGGTACCGCGAAGGCCGTGTGCCGCTGCACACGCTGCGTGCCGACATCGACTACGGTATCGCCGAAGCCAAGACCACCTACGGTGTGATCGGCATCAAGGTATGGGTGTTCAAGGGTGAAGTGCTGGGTCGCGGCGAAGCGCCGGTCGCAGCCCCCGAAGCACCGGAAGCCGATGCCGCGCGCAAGCCGCGCCGCCCCGGTCCGGGCGGACCGCGCCCGCGCGGTGGTGAAGGTGATCGGCGTCCCGGCGGAGGCCGCAAGCCCGAAGCCGCAGCCGCCCCGGAAGCCGCCGCCGCCCCCGCGGCGGAAGTGAAAACAGCCGCCAAACGAGTGAAGAAGCCAGGAGCCAGCAATGCTGCAGCCGACCCGAAGGAAGTATCGTAAAGAGCAGAAGGGCCGCAATACCGGGATCGCCACCCGCGGCACCAAAGTAAGCTTTGGCGATTACGGCTTGAAGGCGGTCGGTCGCGGCCGTCTGACGGCACGCCAGATCGAATCGGCGCGTCGTGCCATGACGCGTCACATCAAGCGCGGCGGCCGTATCTGGATCCGCATTTTCCCGGACAAGCCGATTTCGTCCAAACCTGCCGAAGTCCGTATGGGTAACGGCAAGGGTAACCCGGAATACTGGGTGGCCGAAATCCAGCCGGGCAAGGTGCTGTACGAAATGGACGGCGTGGACGAAACGCTGGCGCGCGAAGCTTTCCGCCTCGCCGCCGCCAAGCTGCCGATCGAAACCGTATTCGTGACGCGCCTGTTGGGGTAAGCAAATGAAAGCCAAGGAACTTAGGGCCAAACCAACGGCCGAGCTGGAAACCGAGCTGATCGATCTGCTCAAAGCGCAGTTTTCGCTGCGCATGCAGCTCGCCACTCAGCAATTGAACAACACCAGCCAGATCGCGAAAGTACGCCGCGACATCGCGCGCGTGCGCACGCTGCTGGCGGAAAAGGCAGTGGCGAAATGAACGATCAAGCCAATCCCAGCGTCAAGCGCACCTACACGGGCCGTGTGGTGAGCGACAAAATGAACAAGACCGTCACCGTGCTGGTCGAGCGCCGCGTCAAGCATCCGCTCTACGGCAAGGTCATGATGCGCTCCAACAAGTACCACGCCCACGTCGAGAACGGCGTAACGAAAGCCGGCGATCTGGTCGAAATCGAGGAATGCCGCCCGATTTCGCGCACCAAAACGTTCCGCGTGACCAAGGTGCTGGAAAGCGTCTGACGGCCTGGCCGCGGGCGCTGTGCCTGCCGTGTAGCGGCTGCGC
>JAEUNN010000716.1 GCA_016791085.1 Rhodocyclaceae bacterium
AAGGACGGCGTCGATTTCCACGTCTGCTTCCAGCCTGAATTTTTGCGCGAAGGCAGTTCCATCAAGGATTACGACAAGCCGCCTTTCACCATCGTGGGCGCCAATCACGAATACGCGGCGGACAAGCTGCGCGAACTGTTCAGCCATCTGCCCTGCGATTTCCTGCGCACTTCGGTGCGTGCGGCGGAAACCGTAAAGTACTGCTGCAACAATTTCCACGCGCTGAAAATCACTTTCGCCAACGAAACCGCACGCATATGCGAGGCCTTGGGCGTCGATCCTTTCGAAGTCATGGATCTGGTTTGCCGCGATACCCAGCTGAATATTTCCAAGGCTTACTTGAAGCCGGGCTTTGCGTTCGGCGGTTCCTGCCTGCCCAAGGATTTGCGCGCCACGATGTATTTCGCCAAGATGCGCGATGTCGAATTGCCCATGCTCGGGGGCATCCTGCGCTCCAACCAGGCGCATATCGACCATGCCATCGAAAAAGTCATGGAAAGCGGCAAACGCCGCATCGGCATGGTGGGCCTGTCGTTCAAGACTGGCACCGACGACTTGCGCGAATCGCCGCTGGTTGCGCTGGCCGAGTATTTTTACGGCAAGGGTCTGTCGCTGCTCGTGTATGACCCGGAAGTCCACCTGTCGCGCCTGTTGGGCGCCAACCGCCGCTTTATCGAACAACACGTGCCGCACATCGGATCGCTCATGCGCGAAGATTTGGGTGCCGTGATCGCCGAATCCGAAGTGGTCGTGGTGGGTATCACCAGCCCGGACATCGAACAGGGCCTCAAGCGCCATCTGCGGCCGGACCAACTTGTGCTCGACCTCGTGAACCTGCGCTGCGCCGCCGACCTGCCCGGGCAGGTCGAAGGCCTGTGCTGGTAAGGTCGGACGGGAGATTTTGCGATGACCGCCGACACCTCCGGGGCCCTGCCGGACGCGGCTGCGGCTGCAGCGGGTCCGCGCGACGCGGTCACCCAGCGCCGCAAGCGACGCATACTGATTTTGCTGTTCGCGCTGGCCGTGCTGGGCGCCGTCATTCTCAAACATGCCTTCCCGTCCAGCGAAGCCGTGCGCCTGCGCAACGCAATGCTGGTGCAACCGGCATTGGCGGGCGATTTTTCCTGGGCTCCGTCGCAGCTCCCGACCGGCTATCACGGGGAAACATTGCCGCCCGATCCGCGCCTGGTGAAAGTGGTCGATGCTTTGGGTGTGGCGCCGGCCGCGGGCGATCGCGCGCGCGCACTGGCGATCGCGGCCCACATTTCGGAACGCGCAAATAACGGCGGTGCGATCCAGTCGGACCTGTGGACCGCCTACCAGCGCATTCGCGCCGGCGACGGCTATTGCGCGGATTTCACGCAAGTGTTTCTCGGCCTTGCCCACGCCGCAGGCCTTTTCGCGCGCGAATGGGCGTTTTCGTTCGACGGCTATGGCGGACACGGCCACGCAATGGTTGAAGTATTCGACCGTCAGGCCGGGCAGTGGATGTTCCTGGACGTGTTCAACAACGTCTATCCGCTCGATGCTGAAACCGGCCGTCCTTTGTCGGCGCTCGAGGTGCGCGAGCATTTTCTGGGACGCGGCCGGCCGCTGCGCTTCGAACGTATCGGCCCCGGGCGGCTGGGATTTATCCACGAAGAAAAATTGCTCGCCTATTACCGCCGCGGTGCACCCGAATGGTACCTGTGGTGGGGGAACGACGTGCAGACTCAGGACACCGATCCTCTGGTCGAGGGCATGGGGCGCATATCGCCCATGGCCGGCCAGCTGGTCGCGCTCGCGAAGGGAGAATTTCCGCAAATACGCATCGTGGAGGGCCCGGAAAACCTGGCTCAGCGCGAGCGCATGCAGTCGCTGCGCAGCGTGCTGCTGGTCAGTTTTGTCCTCGGCATCATTTTGAGCGCCTGGCTGGCCGGGGAGTTGGTTGCCCTGATGCGCCGGCGTGCGGGCTGATCGCATGGATACCGCCGCGCCGCCGCTGCGCCTGGGTTTGATCGGACCGCTGCCGCCGCCATCCGGCGGCATGGCCAATCAGTGCCGCCAGTTGCGCGACTTGCTTGCGGCCGAGGGCGTCAGCGTGGATTTGGTGCAGGTCAATGCGCCCTACCAGCCGGCCTGGGCTGGCCGCCTGCGTGGCGTACGGGCGCTGTTCCGCCTGCTGCCCTATCTTGCCAATTTGTGGCGCGCCTGCGGTCGCAACGATGTGCTGCACCTGATGGCCAATTCGGGGTGGGCATGGCATCTGTACGCGGCGCCGGCAATCTGGATTGCCCGGTTGCGTGGCACCCCCATCATCGTGAATTATCGGGGCGGGGAGGCAGCCAGCTTTTTTGCCGCCGCGCCGCGCTGGGTGCATGCCACGCTGGCGCGTGCGGACCGCCTCGCGGTGCCTTCGGGTTACCTGGAGGCGGTGTTCGGCGCCATGGGCTTCAAGTCGGTCGTGATCCCCAACATCATCAACCTGGATCGTTTCAAGCCGCGCGCTGCGGTAGCGGGCCAGAATGCGCCGCATCTGATCGTGACGCGCAACCTCGAGCCGATTTACGACATTCCCACCGCGCTGGCAGCGTTTGCGATCATCCTGCGGGAATTTCCGCGTGCGCGTATCACGGTTGCAGGCAGCGGCCCGGAACGCGGGCGGCTAGAAGCGCTCGCGGCGGAACTGGGCATCGCGCCAGCGGTGAATTTTTGCGGCCGCGTCGATAACCACGACATTCCGGCGCTGTATGCGGGCGCCGACCTCATGTTGAATCCGAGCACGGTCGACAACATGCCCATTTCCATCCTGGAAGCGTTCGCGAGCGGCGTGCCGGTGGTGTCCACCAACGTGGGCGGCATACCCTATGTTGCGCGCGACGGCCATAGCGCGCTGCTGGTGGCGCCGCGCGCGCCCGAGGCGATGGCGGCGGCGGCGCTGCGCGTGCTGCGCGAGCCCGCGCTGACTGCCAGCCTGGTTGCTGCCGGCAGAGATAGCGCCGCGCGCTGTGCCTGGCCCGAAGTGCGGGCGCAATGGCTAACGGAATACCGCAGGCTGTGCCGCAGCGACCGTGGATTGGAGGCTGCATGAGTGTCTATACCGCGCTCTGCGCGAATGTGATTTTCCCGCTGCACGAGCACTTCAAGAAGCATGACACTGTGCGTCGCATGCGCGAGCTGGAACAAAGTCAATGGTGGCCGGCCGAGCGCATACGCGCCTTGCAGGCCGAGCGGCTGCGCGATTTTCTGTGCGACATCGGTCGCAATGTTCCGTACTACCGCGATCTGTTTGCGGGCCGCGGGTTCGATCCGGCCGCGCTACGCGACGCAGCCGATCTGGCGGCACTGCCTGCCCTGACCAAATCCGTCATCCGTATGCAGGGCGATGCCATGAAAGCCGTGGATGCCGGCCCGATGAGCCGCTACAACACCGGCGGATCGAGCGGTGAGCCACTCATTTTCTACATTGGCAAGGCACGCAAAAGCCACGACGTGGCCGCCAAGTGGCGTGCCACGCGTTGGTGGAACGTGGATATCGGCGATCCGGAAATCGTGCTTTGGGGCTCGCCGATAGAGCTGGGTGCGCAGGACCGCGTTAAGGCCGTGCGCGACCGCCTGTTGCGTACCTGGCTTTTGCCCGCGTTCGAAATGTCTGACCGTAAGGTCGATGGCTTTCTGGACCGCATCGCGAGTTTGCGTCCGCGCCACCTGTTCGGTTATCCGTCGGCCTTCGCACATATTGCCGCGCGCGCGCAGGCGCGCGGCTTGCGCATGGACAATCTGGGCATACGCGTGGTGTTCGTGACCTCGGAAAAACTCTACGACCACCAGCGCAAGCTCATCGAACGAACTTTCGGCTGTCCGGTCGCCAATGGCTACGGCGGACGCGATGCTGGATTTCTGGCGCACCAGTGCCCGGAAGGCCGCATGCACCTTACCGCCGAGGACATTGTGGTGGAAATTCTCGACGCCGAGGGTCGTCCGCAGCCGGCCGGCGTGGCGGGCGAGATTGCGGTCACCCACACGGCTACGAGAGACTTTCCGTTCGTGCGCTATCGCACCGGCGACGTGGGGGTGCTGTCGGACGAAAAATGTCCATGTGGCCGCGGCTTGCCGGTTCTGGCCGATGTGCAGGGTCGCACGACGGATTTTGTTGTAGCCCAGGATGGCACGGTCATGCACGGGCTGGCGCTCATCTACACCGTGCGCGATCTTCCCGGCGTGGAAAAATTCAAGATTATCCAGCACGCGCTCGATCATACGGAAGTGCAACTCGTGACCAGTTCTGCGTTCGTTCCGGAGTCGGAAGATCGCATACGCCGGGACTATGCGGCGCGCCTGGGTGCGAACGTAAAAATTACGCTCACGTACGTCGCGGATATTGCGCCGGAACGTTCCGGCAAATATCGCTATGTCGTGAGCAAGGTAGCGCCGGCGCCGGAAGGCCAGGCCGTCACGTGATTCGGCGCGGGTGGATGATGGTTTTGTGCGGTTTGGGTGCTTGTTGTGCGTGATCTGCTGTTGACCGTGATGTTGGTCCCGGCCTTGCTGGCCGCGATGGGTAATGCCTATATAGGTGCGCTGGTATGGACCGGCGTAAGCATGATGAGTCCGCATCGGCTTACCTATGGGTTTGCGCGTGACCTGCCCTGGGCGATGCTGGCCGCGATCGTGACCATGATCGGGTTTTTTGCCAGTAAGGAAAACAAAACTTACCCGCGCAATGCTCCGGCCAAACTGTTGTTGGCGTTCGCGCTCTGGACCTGCGTGACTACGCTGTTTTCGCTGCAGCCCGCCGACCTGGTCGTGCCGATGTGGCAAAAATTCATCAAGATTCAGTTCATGTTGTTCCTGACCATGATGGTCGTGCGCGGCGAAGCACAGATTAAAGGCTTGATCTGGGTGATCGTATGCTCGGTCGGGTTTTATGGTGTCAAGGGCGGCCTGTTCACGGCTTTGACTGGGGGCGGGATGCGCGTCTGGGGCCCGGGAGGCAGCTTCATCGAGGGGAATAACGAACTGGCGCTGGCACTCGCAACCATCCTGCCCTTGATGGCCTACCTTGCGATGCAGGCGCCGAAATTGTCCGTGCGCTACGCCTTGCGTATTGCCATCGCCCTAATCATGTTGTCGGTGCTGGGTAGCCATTCGCGCGGGGCATTCCTGGCACTCATGACCATGGCTCTATTCTTGGCCTGGAACAGCAACAAGCGCATCATGACCATGGTCGGCTTGGGTTTCGTTCTTGCGATTATGATCGCCTTCATGCCCGATAACTGGACCAGGCGCATGGAAACCATTGAGGGGCACACCGACCATTCCGCGCAAAGCCGCATCTACACCTGGCGCATGTTATGGAACCTCGCGCTGCACAACCCCATCACGGGTGCCGGCTTCGAGGTGGCGACGCGGGATAACTGGGCCGCCTACGCGGTGACCGACTGGCATTTCGCTTTTGCGCCGCACAGCATTTACTTCCAGGCCCTGGGCGAACATGGTTTCGTTGGACTGTTCCTGTACCTTGGCCTTGGCTTCACTGCCTGGCGTTTGGCGAAAAGGGTCGAACGCTCGACCGCTGGCGACGCGCAGTTTGCCTGGGTGCCGCTGCTCATGCGCATGGTGCGCGTGTCCTTGGTCGCATTCGGCACGGGCGGCGCATTTCTGGGCCTGGTGAATTACGATTTGCCGTATTACCTCGTGGCGATCGTGGCTTTGACCGAGGCGTCGGTACGGGAAGCGCGCGACAAACTCGCCCAGGCCGCTCCGGCGGTGACGGCGGACAACACGACGGAACATCCGCCGCCAGGCAGTAACGTACCCGCTCACGGCTGACGTGCGCCGGCGCGTCGTGCCGGATGAACCAGGAAATGCCTCTCGGTCGATCGAGGCCGTAAAAAAGGGCCGCGCCGGTTGTGCGCGGGAACGTTTGA
Organism: Rhodocyclaceae bacterium; assembly: GCA_016791085.1. Taxonomy (GTDB): domain Bacteria; phylum Pseudomonadota; class Gammaproteobacteria; order Burkholderiales; family Rhodocyclaceae; genus JAEUNM01. Next base: position 5,910 of record JAEUNN010000716.1, read on the forward strand.
TGATTAGTGCCGAAACATGATCTGGCGTAACGTTTATCGTTTATTGTCGCCGCGTGGCGGCCGCGCACGCTTGTCGATCCTGATCAACCATAGGGTGTTGCCCGCGGCCGACCCGCTCATTCCCGGCGAGCCGGACGCGCGCCTGTTCGAGGCACGCGTGCGCATGCTGCGCGATACCTGCAATCTGTTGAGCTTGACGGAGGCGCTTGATCGCCTGGCAGAGGGCAGTCTGCCCGAACGGGCTGCCGTGGTAACTTTCGACGACGGCTACGCGGATAACCACGACATCGCCATGCCCATCTTGCACAAGTTGGGAGTGCCGGCGACATTTTTCATCGCGACGGGCTTCCTGGGCGGCGGCATCATGTTCAATGATCAAGTGGTCGAAGCGGTGCGGGGTGCGCAGGAGGCGGTACTCGACTTGGCCTGGCTGGGATTGGGAAAGGTGCCGGTGGCCGGCCTGGATGCCAAGCGTGCCGCAATCGAGCGCATTTTGCCGATCGTCAAGTACCTGCCGTTCGATGCGCGGCGTGAAGCCGGACAGCGCCTTGCCCGCGAGGCCGGCGTCAAATACCCGGTCGATCTCATGATGACACACGAGCAGGTGCGCGCCATGCACCGGGGCGGAATGGAAATGGGCGGACATACGCGCAACCACCCAATTCTTGCAGGACTCGATACAGAAGCGGCACGCGCCGAAATCGAGAACGGCAAGGCCGACGTCGAGGATGTGCTGGGACGTCGTATCGACCTGTTTGCCTACCCCAACGGCAAACCCGGCGTCGACTATACGGTGGTCCACGCGGCGTTGGCGCGCGCGGCCGGTTACCGCTGTGCGCTATCAACGGCGACGGGCTCCGTCGGCGCTGGGGCGGATTTGTATCAACTGGCGCGGTTCATGCCCTGGGGGCCCGGGCCATGGCGCTACCAGGCCCAGATTGCCGGCAATTTGCTGCGCGAGCCCGAGCTTTCCGCCGCAAACGTGGCGGCCTGAGGCCGCAAGCCCCGCGTCAATCCGGCGCCCGGAGCGACGATCTACAGCGTGCCAACCTGCGACTCACTGGTGAGCGCCGCGGTAGGTGGTTAGCGGTCGGAATGGCCTGAACCTTCGCGGATTGCCCCCCGTACCGGTTGACGGTGAAATCGCGCCGCCCGGGCTGCCGCGCGCCCCCTACAGATCGCCGTACCGCGTGCAGCCGGTACGACGATTGTCGGGAAGGTCTGCCGGCGCAGTTCCGAACTGGAGTCGGGGTTTATTTACCGGGTTCCGCGCTTTCGGCCGGCGCTGTGTCAGGAGCCCCCGCAGCCTCGGCCGGCTTTTGTGCCGGGGCGCTTTCCACGGGGGGCAGGTCAACCCACTTGCCTACCCGCTTGAGTTTGTCGCGCAGGCCCGGCAACGGAAACCCCATACGATATGCTTCGTGAGCGCTTGCCAAGGCCTTGTCGTAATCCTTTACCGTGAAATACGCAAGACCCAGGTTGTAATAGCTGTTCGCATCGCGTCCGCCAATTGAATTGCCCTTCTCGAGTACTTTAATCGCTTCCTGCACGCGGTTTTTGCGCAAAAGATAGATGCCATACAGCATATATGCCTTGCTGTCGTCAGGACGGAAAAGGATGGCACGCTCGTACCAACATTGCACTGCGTAGCGCGCCCCCGGAGGCGGATCCGCCTTGAACTTGAACTCGGCATTGGCCATCGCCAAAAGTGCTCGATGGTGGTTCGGAAACGCCCGCAATATGTAGTCGATATCGCCCGCGGGGAAGGCCGTACTTTGACCGCGAGTAAGGTTTTCGACATGGATCGGAAAGTGTGCTCGCTCGACGCGGCGTATGTCTGCCGGTTCGTGCGTCCGGTAGTCGAACGGCCCGTAGCCGCCATCCCCTATCATTCCGCAATCGTGGTTACCGGCAAAAAAACCGAATGCCGGACCGACCAAGCCAAGGGTGAGCACTGCCGTAGTCTTGAAATTGCGCAGCAAACGAATAGGCATGGTCATTCTCCCTGAAATCTGGTGGCGTATGTTTCGCCGGGGTGTTGCAAGTGGCTACCGGGTAAATACGGGCGGACCAACCCGGGACGTTTGCCCGAAAGCAGTCGAGTGAGTTGGCTTGACGGCACCCGACGTGGGTATGCGCACGTTCGCTGCGCGCGATCGCGAACTCCTGCCGGGGTTGGACGGCGCCGCGTTGCGATGTCGATCATGACAGGGTGCGGAAGTTTCACTACCCCGAAATTGGCCGCCTGGCGTCTCTCGAATGCCTGGGGCGAAAGCCTCATTTTCGGTCCGCGCTTTCTACGCCGGTGCCGCTTTGCGTTTTCCTGGGTGAGTTACGATGCTCACCGTCGACGCTCGTGTCGATTGCCGAACTCGCTCAATCAGTGTGGGCACGCAGCCAGTGCTCGAGCATCATCAGGATCCAGACCATTTCGCCATAGTAGCCGGGATGCTCCGGCAGGTATTTGCGTGTCAGGTCCGAAATGAACGCCGGTCGCACGATGCCGCGACCAGCCATATTCTGCAGCGCGTCGAAGGCAAGGTCCTTGAGGGGGGCATGGCGCATGACCCATACCCCGAAGGGCAGGCCAAAGCCATGTTTTTTCTTGACGATAATTTCCGGCGGCAGGAAATCGCGCAGGGCTTCCTTGAAGAACCAGCGGAGTTTGAATCCTTTAAGCTTGTACGAAATTGGCAGTTGTGCCGAGAAGTCGAGCAGGTCGTCGTCGAGCAGCGGGAACCCGATGCTCACGCCGGCCAGTTGCGACGCACCCATGACTTTTGGCAGGTCACTGTCAGCCAGCGTGTATTTCCAGTCGTAGGCGAGCATGCCATTGATCAGTCCGCAATTGCCGGCGCGCGCCCAGGTCGCGCGCTGGTGTTCGAGCGGTCCGGCGACATTGATCGATGCCAGGAAATCGCCTTCGAGTACGTCGGTATAGCCCAGGCGCTGCAGCAGATTGTGGCTCTGCAGGCGATCCGGCATGGGCATGCGGGCCAGGCGGACATAACCGGCGGCTTTGCGCAACAACGGAAGCTTGCCTACCCCCGGCGTCTTGAGCAGCAGGGGTTCCATGATTCCGGCGCGCATCGCACCAGGCAGGATGTCGTATAGTCCGAGCAGGCGCTGCATCGCGTAGCGGGAATTGCCACCGAAAAGCTCGTCACCGCCATCGCCAGCGAGCATGCGCGAAAATCCGTCTTCGCGCGCCTTGCGGCAGCAATAGTAAGACGGCAGTACGGACGAATTGCCGAACGGCTGGTCGTAGCTGGCGGCGACGTGGGGAATGCCGGCGACGAGGTCGTCCGGTGTCACATAATATTCGTGGTGATGGGTGCCGAAATGACGCGCAGCAATGCGCGCGTATTCCATTTCGTCGTAGCCCGCTGCATCAAACCCTATCGAATAGGTGTCGGCAGGTTCGCCACGCAGTTTGCCCAGCATGCCCGAAACCGTGGAACTGTCGGTTCCGCCCGAAAGGAAACAAGCGAGCTTTTCGCCGCCCTCCGCCTGACGCGCGACTGCCTTGCGCACGAGTGCCAGGAACTGTTCGCGCAGAGTGTTGAAGTCGGCTTTTTCGGCCAGCCTGAAGTCGGGTGTCCAGTATGGCTCGATGGCCACCTTACCCTGCCTGAATATCAGCGTGCTGCCTTGCGCAAGTCGCGAAACGTGCGCGAATATGGTTTGCGGGCCAGGGATGGCGTGGCTGTACAGGTAGTCGAAAATACTCTGGCTGGAAATCTCGCGCCGCGCATTCGGAACTTCGTCAGCGCGGTCGGAAAAATGCAGAGCCGTATTGTCCTGCGCATAGCATAGAGTACGAGTGCTGAAGCGGTCGACCGCGAGGTATACGCAATTTGCGTCACGATCGGCCGCCACGACGGCGAACTCGCCTGCCGCGTGCCGGGGGGCCTGGGCACCATGGCGGCGAAACGCGGCCAGCCATGCTGCGGCAGGTCCATCGCGGTGCGCAATTTCCGCCAGTTCGCTGGTGCGGAACCAGGTTCTGCCTATCGCATGGATTTTCCATCCCGGGCCCTCAGCGTAATCGACACCGGGACCCGCGGCGACTTCCAGGCTGCCCGGCATCCGGGAATCGTAGCTGCCATAGAGCAGTCCGCGCCGCGGGCCTTGGCCGCCGCCACTGGGCTTGCGCAAAAAGGTGGGTGCGTTCATACGAGCACCTCGAGCACGGTCGGATGACTCAAAAAGCCCTGCGGGCTGGCACTTGCGCCATAGGCTCCGGACTGGAATATGACGACGAGATCACCTTCGCTGGCCGCGGGCAAGTCCATGCGGTCGGCGAGCAGGTCTAGCGGGGTACATAGAGGACCGACCACGGACACCTGCTCGTGTTGCTCCGACTGCATGCGCGTGCCTATCGCAGCCGGATAGTTTTTCCGTATGACCTGCCCGAAATTGCCGGACGCCGAAAGATGATGGTGCAAACCGCCATCGGTCACGAGATATACCTGACCGCGCGATACCTTGCGATCGATTACGCGACAAACGTAAATGCCTGCTTCACCCACCAGAAAGCGCCCCAGTTCCACCACCAGTTCCGCACGTGGCATATCCTGGCGCGCACGCTCGACCAAGGTGGCAAGGTTTTCGCCTATCGGTGCCAGATCTAGCGGCTGTTCGCCGGGAAAATACGGGATCCCGAAGCCGCCGCCGAGGTTCAGCACACGTATGTCTACCGCACCCTGTTCGGCCAGGCGCATGGCCAGCGCATAGGCTTTCTGCTGCGCTTCGACGATGGCCTGCGGGCGCAGATTTTGCGAGCCGCTAAAAATGTGGAAGCCTTCGCAGGCGAGCCGCAGTTCGCGCAAGCGTGCGAGCGCCTGCGGGATCGACTCGGCGTCGATTCCGAATTGCTTCGGCCCGCCGCCCATTTTCATGCCCGAGGATTTGAGTTCGAAGTCGGGATTGACGCGCAAAGCGATGCGTGGCGACAAACCGGTTTCGCCCGCGATCTGTGCCAGCAGTTCGATTTCCCGCATCGACTCGCAATTGACGAGTATGCCCGCCGCGACGGCCTGAGCAAGCTCTTGCGGAGTTTTGCCGGGACCGGCGAAACTGATTTCCGCCGGATCCATGCCGGAATCCAGCGCGACGCGCAATTCCTGGCCAGACGCCACGTCCAACCCGTCCACCAGGCGCGCCATGTGGCATACCAGCGCGGGCATGGGATTGGCCTTGATCGCATAGTGCAGGGAAATTTGCTGCGGCAGGCTTGCGCGCAGTGCGGCAACCCGGGTGTCGAGGGAAGCCCGCTCGTAGGCGTAGAAGGGCGTGCGTCCAACCCGCGCGGCCAGACGCGTGAGCGGGATACCGCCTACCGTCAGTTCGTTGCCGCTTACCGCAAAGGACGCGATGCGTCCATGTGCCGGCGCGTTCATGGCGCGGCCTTTTCAAACAGTTCCACGAATTCTCCTGACAACAACTTGCGGTCTATCTTGCCGTTGGGATTGCGGGGCAATGGACCCGGGCGCACGTCGATCTTTGCCGGCACCATATAGGCGGGCAGGCGTATGCGCGCTTCGGCGAGTAGTGCCGCCGGGTCGAGTTCGGCCCCCGCGCGCGGCGTCACGACCAGAACCACTGCCTGTCCCAGCGTGGGGTGAGGTACTCCGAACGCTGCAACCTCTCCGACCTGCTGAGTGGAATAGATGACTTCCTCGATTTCGGTCGGACTTACGCGATAGCCGGACGTTTTGATCATTTCGTCGCGGCGGCCAATGAAATAAAGGTAGCCTTCTTCGTCACGGCGCACGTTGTCACCCGAAAATACTGCGACTTCAGGCAGTACGAGTCCGCCCTCGCGGCCGGGCAGGGGCTTGTAGCGCTCTGCGGTCTTTTCCGGGTCGTTCCAGTAACCCATACCGACCAGTGCGCCGCGGTGCACGAGTTCGCCTGGTTCGTTGGGCGCACATTCGCTGCCGTCCTCGCGCAGTACGAGAATTTCGGCATTCGGAATGGCCTTGCCGATTGAGTCGGGCCGGCGATCGACTTCGCTGGGTGGCAGATAAGTCGAGCGGAATGCTTCGGTCAGACCGTACATCAGGAAGGGATTGGTGCGCGGCAGTGCCGCGCGCAATTTGTTCAGTGTTTCGCGCGGCATGCGCCCGCCGGTATTTGCAAAATAGCGCAAGTGCTCGGTAATGCCGTCCGGCCACTGCAGTTCCGACAATTGTATGTAAAGCGGCGGAACGGCGGTGAGCCCGGTCACCTTTTCCTTTTGCAGGGCATTGAGCACATCGCGCGGCAGCAGATAGTTGAGCAGCACGACGCGCGCACCGGTATGAAATGCCGTCGTCAGCTGGCTGAACCCGGCGTCGAACGACAAGGGCAATGCCGCGAGTAGTGTGTCGTCGGGAGAATTCTCGAGGTATTGCGCGACGCTCTTCGCGCCCGCGACCATGTTGCGATGGGACAGCACGACGCCCTTTGGCTTGCCTGTGCTGCCGGAGGTGTAAAGTATGGCTGCCATGTCGGTATCGATGCACCGGTGCGCCGGCCCACGCGGGCCGGCCATGAGTGCATCCCAGGACAATACCGGTACGTCGCCGGACTTGCTTTCGGCAGCTTTGCCGAGACATACGATTTTGCGCAGGTCGTGACAGGCTGCCAACGCACCCTGTAGTGCATCGAGGCGCTCCGGTGCGGTGACCAGCAGTCGCACGTTGCAGTCGCGCAAAATGTAGGCGACCTGATCCGGCTTCAGCAGGGGGTTGAGCGGCACGAACACCGCGCCCGCGGCTGCGG
>JAEUNN010000725.1 GCA_016791085.1 Rhodocyclaceae bacterium
AGCCCGCAACTGCCCGCCGACCAAGGCACGACCGTGCTGCGCGCGGCAGCGAAGTCGCGCAAAACACCGAGCGCGACCAGCCAACGCATTGCAGAAGGGCCCGCCGCGCGCACGGGGCGCGTGCCCGGCCGTCGGGGCGCATCGCCGGCACTGCCAGCCGATCCGTCCGAAATGCCCCAGGCGCACGGGCATCGAGCCGCCAGCAGCGCGGCGCGCCATGCGCACGACATGGCATCCGCGTACATATTTTTGCGCCACTGCGCTCCGAATATTGTGCAGGCCCCGCCGAACTGCTATACTTCTTTTCCTCTGACGCGGGGTGGAGCAGTCTGGCAGCTCGTCGGGCTCATAACCCGAAGGTCGTAGGTTCAAATCCTACCCCCGCAACCAAACAAGTCGCAAAAAGCCAAGCACTCAGGTGCTTGGCTTTTTGCTTTCCGCATGCCCATTTCGGCCGTGCACGGAAACGTGCCGAAGTTGCGGCGCCAGACGTTCTGCTGGCAGTTGCGGTCATTGTTCGTGCACTGCGCCCGGCCCACCGCGCGCGGCGGCCGGCGATTGGGGTCGCCGTCCGGCTGCGGGCGGACTCGATACGCGCTCGACGAACGAAATATCTTGGCTTCAGCACGACCCTTGGCGCGCGGCGTTGTGTGCCGCCGGCCATGTGGCGGGGCAAAGCTGCGGGCGAGCCTGGGCGCGATGGTGGGTTGCTCCTGGCCGCGAGCCTGCCGCTACCGGAGCCCGACCCTGGCCGGGCTGATGCGCCACTAGCTGTGGGCCGGTTTCAAAATTCGCAGCAGCGCAGCATGGTCCCATCGTTCCGGCTTGGTCGTGTCCGCCCGCAGCGTCGCAAGACCGGGCTTGCCCCCGGCCGGGCTCCTGGCCTGGCGCCTGGATTTGCCCCCCGTTCGCCCTGAGGTTCTATGTTTTTGGACTAGCGGTATTGACGGTCTGTGGGGTGAAATTTGTTCGCTATTTGGCCAGGGCGAACGCGATGCGGACCAAACGTCCGGCGCTGACGACCAATGCGGCCGTGGCGCACGAAATTCGCCCACCGCGCCAACTTTCGCCGCCATGACCTCGTGCCGCGCATTGCGGTTGCGGGTAAGCCCAATCCGGGTTTGCCCATTTCTGTGGACTGCGCGTGGACTTCATTTCTGCTACGTTTCCAGCGCTTGATCGTGACCTTGTGTATCAAGGCAGGAAAATGTTGCTGGTGCGGACTGTTTCGGGCGGCGCGCTCGTTGCAGACCGGTTTGGCACTTGCGTTATTGAATCCGAAATTCGGCGTATCAATGGCATACTGTATATGCAAGGCGATGTGTGCCACATGGAATGGTGGGCTGTATTCGTGCTGGGTACGACTTGCTGGTTGGCCGCCGCAATCGTTTTTCTGTAGTCTGCAAGGCGGCCTGCGGCGCTGCGCTGCCCATCGACAAGTGCTTTCGCCGCGGCGGCTGCGGGCTTTGCATCCACCGCAATGACTATGTGTGCCAATAGCGCCGTTGCCGAACCCTTTTAGCCAACTTTTCCCTACATTCTTCATGCGCTCACTTAAAACCTGTCTACTTGCGTTTGTCGTCCTTGTCGTTGTTGCCGGCTGCGCCAATACCGCCGCCCGGCGAACCAGCGCAGGCCTCGATCTGGACCTTGTCAGCAAGGACGGCGAAGGATTCGTGGTGCTGAAAGTTATTGCCACGCAGCCGATCAGCTTGCTGAATCCGAAGTGGCAGAGCATCAGGATCAGTTCCGATGCGCGGAGCGACGAAATGATGGACATCACGCCGCAGTACAACATGCTGGTGGGCAGGTTCGTACCCACGGAGTCGCTCTACTTCGCCAAACTAAGTGCGGGTGAGTACGAGGTAAGCGGCATGGGCAGCATAGGCCCGGGGCCGGGCCTGCTGCTGGCCCTGATCATGGCCGACAATTCGGGCGGCAATCACAAGTTGCCGCGGTTTAGCGTGCGCGCGGGACAACTGGCCAACCTGGGGACCATCGTCTATGTACCGGAAATCGGTAGCGAGCAGCCTGAGCGCCTGTTTTTGCTGGATGGGCCATCCGGCAAACGTGCTGCCTACCAGACCCTGATTTCCGAAGCCAAGCGGTCCGATGTGCCGTTGGCCGAGGGCGGCGGCTGGAACCGTACGGTCACGGCGGGGGCAGAAGCGGAGGTGCTGGCACAGGCACGCCGGCATGTGATGTTGCAAGGCGTCTGGCAGCGGGATGCAGAATTGCTGGCCGGCTCGCACCTGGGCATGCTGTTCCGGCGTACCGGTCCGCAAAGCTGGAGTCATGAGGCCATCGATACGCTCGGCCGGGTCAATTCGGTGGCGCGCGCCGCCGACGGCCGTCTGCTGGCCGGTAGCGACTACGGCAGCTATTTCGTGAAGGACGCCGGCGGCGCGTGGAAGCTGCATCACCTGCCTCTGGAAACCGGACGCGTCGTGCATATCGATCCGCGCCCGGATGGCAGCGCGGTGGTCGTGACGGCCGAACTGCAAGAGACTCGTATCTGGCTGTTGCCGTCGGTGGATGGCGGCGAAGCGCCACGCCAGATCGCGCAACTGAAGCAGCCGCCGGACCCGATGCTGGTGACCGGCCAGGAAATCATCCTGGCCGGCAATATTCCCGGGATTTCGCGGGAAACCGTCATTTCGCGCATCGACAAAAAGACGCTGGCGGTCACCAGCGAAAACGAGAAGTTCTGGCTGATGGACTGGACTTTGCTGCCCGACGGCACGGTGGCGGCGACGCGCATGAACGGCCTCTCGCTGCTGTCGGCGCGCTGGGTGAATGGTTTGCACGAGTGGGTGCTGGGCGAGGATCGCGCGAATGTCAGCACCTGGTGGTTTGACGCGCAGAACGGTCTTGCCGTGGAAGCCGCTCCCGGGTTCAAGATGGTGGGCAACCAGTTGCGCAGCACCCGCGACGGCGGCAAAACCTGGACGGCCCAGGGGACGAGCGTCGACACGGAACATTTCGCAGCCCGTATCGTGTTTGCCGACAAGGACGAAGTGCTGCTGCAGAGCCGCAACTTCGTATATTCCACGCTGGACATGGGCCAGACCTGGCGGCGCATATTTCCGGCGCCACAGGCGAAATAGCGCGTATCCACAGTAGCCGAGCCTGGGTATTTAGTTACGCGCCAGGCAACGCGTTGAAATGCCGTTAACTCACTTAATGTTTCGAGTTTACCGAACAGGCGGGCCGGGCGAGGCAGGTGGCATGGCCATTTGCGTGGTCGAGGAGTAAGTCCGCGACACTTGCGTTGGCCGGTCCACGGCTTGATCCCTGCGAATGCAACGGCGCGACGCTACGCGATAGCCCGCGCAAACGTAAAGGCTGGGCGCGCAACAGGTTTCGGCGCCTGCCGCCAGCCTGTTGCGCCAGTCCGTGCAGGCGGCGGCTGACGCGCTCAGTCGCCGCTCAGGCGCAAGCCGGCCGGCAGTTGTTCGCCGAATTGTTCGCTTTTTTCCGATTCGCTGACCGGGCAGTACTCGGCCAGTACGCGCAGTTGTTCGGGGCGCGCCTGTTCGCGGCGCAGTTTGTCCAGCACGCGCGCGCGTACTTCGTCCTGCACGTCCAGCGCGCGGTCGCGCGTGACGCGGCAGGCCGCGGCGAATACGGCGTTCAGGCCGTCCAGCCGGTTTTTGCGCCAGTCCAGGTCGGCCGCGCGGCGGAAGCACTGCTCCACGGCCGGCGCGGGCAGCACGGCATCGGCCGCGGCGTGGAGCGGTACACGTGCCAATAGCCGCGCGAGCGCCCAGAAATATTCCGGCGGGCGCGCCGCGTCGGCTTTCAACAGGCGCGCGAACAGCCATTCCGCCAGTTCCAGCTTGCGCGCCGGGGCGACGCGCTCCAGGCTGCCGGCCAGACGCAGCGCTTCCACGCCGCCGGCGGCTTTGGCCTGCGGCAGGGCGGCCGCGAACAACTGTTCCTGTTGTTCCGCCGCCAGCCCGCCGGCGGTGCGGCGCCACATCATGTACCAATTGGCCTGTGCGCTTTTTTCCTTGCGGTGGGCGAGGCCCAAGCGCATGCATTCCCATAGCTGGGCCATGCGCCAGGGGTCGAGATCGGCGCCATAGCCGGGCCGCAACATGAGTCCGGCCAGATACAGCCAGGTCAGTTCGTGGCCCAGCGAGCGATTGCGCCGCGTGATGCCGGGATGGAGCGCCGGCCACAGGCCGCGCAACACGGACAGATTCCAGTCCTCGCGCGGCTGGCCGAGCAGGCGCTCGAGTTCGCGCGGCAGCGATTTCACGTTGTCGCGCGCCTCCAGCGTCTGTTTGCGGCCATAAAACCTGTCGATGAGCGCGCTTGCCGCGTCGAGGTTGGCGCCGCGCGCGGCGCTCGCGGCCGTGGAGGGCGGCGCGGCCGCCTGGCCGGCGGCGGGCAGGGCGCCGGCCTGCGGTTTGCGCAGGTTGAATTCGAGCTGCCAGCGGCGGTCCAGGTCGGCGCTGTGCAGCGCAAGTTGCAGCACGCCCAGTTCGGTCAGTTCGACTTCCAGTTGCACGCTGAGGGTTTGCCCGGCGCCCTGGCGCAGATCGGGCGCATTGCCGTCGGGCAACAAGGTCGTGAACAAAGGCGGCAGGGCATGGAAATCGCTATCGTTCAGCGTGACCAGCGCGCCGGGCTGGTCCTCCTTGCGGCAGTTGGAAGTATGGGCCGTGAACCGCACCGGGCGGTTGATCACGGCGTCGAATGCCGGGGCGGCCAGGCGCAGGCTGCCGCCTTCTTCGAAACCTTGCGGCAGCACGCACACCAGCGTGGGCAGGGCTTCGCCCGGTCGCCGCGCAAGTTCCAGATACACACTGCGCGCATAGCCGCCGCGTATGCGCGCCTTGGACTGCGCGCCCAGCGCGGCATAGCGCGCCGCGCCCTGGGCGATGGCGAGGCTCATGTCGCCCAGCACGAGCTGCGCCGGCGTGCGGCCCTGCCAGCCGGCGATAATGTCCGTCAGCCGCCGCTGCAAGGGCGCCGGGCGCAGGCTGCCGCCCGCGTACAGCACGGCATCCACCTCGCGCCCGCGCAAAAATCCGGCCAGGTGGCGGCTTACCGCGCTGTCCGCGGCATAGGGCAGGCCGATTTCGCGCAGCCCGCCGGCACGCCGCTGCGGACCCGTGCCGGCCGCGGTATGCGGGAAGAAGCCGTCCAGCAGGGCCGCGCGCGCCGCCCCGGCGTCCAGTTCGGCCGACAGCGCCGACGCGAACAGATTGGCGCCCGCACCCGGTACGGACAGGTAAAGCTTGCCGCCGGGCGGGTCGTCCTCGGCCAGCAGGCGCTCTTTCAGGCGGCGCGCCTGCGGCAGCAGGTGTTGCCATTGGCGGCGCCCCAGGCGCGCGTCGGGGTCGGACAAGAGGGCGCGCTCGGCCAGGTGGGCGAGCGCCAAATCCAGATTGTCCCCGCCCAGCAATAGGTGGTCGCTGGCGGCGATGCGTTCTATCTGCGGCTCGCCGCGCGTGGATTTTTGCTGGGCGATGCGGAACAGGCTGAAATCCGTGGTGCCGCCGCCCATGTCCACGACCAGCACGCTTTGCGCGCCCTGCGCGAGCGCCGGCAGGGCCTCGATCAGGCGCGCGGCGGCGCTTTTCGGCGCGCTGCCGGTGTGCTCGCCCAGCCAGGCATAGAAAGCTGCCTGCGGCTCTTCGAGCAGGCGCAAGTCGTCCGGGTAGCCGGCCAGCGTGGCGGCTTTGCGCGTGAGCGCCTGCGCGCCTTCGTCGAACGATGCCGGCACGGTAATCACGATTTTCTGGCGCGCGAACGCGCATGCCGGGTCGCGCCGCGCAAACGCGTGGTCCCAGGCCTGCTGCAGGTATTGCAGATAGGCCGCGCTGGCTTCGACCGGCGACAGTTTCAGGTCGGCGGCAACGTCTTCCGAGCCGAACGGCAGGATTTGCGCTTCGCGGTCCACGCCGCCGTGCGCGAGCCAGGATTTGGCCGAGTGGATCACCCGGCCGGGCGCGTCGTCCTGGCGGTCGCGCGCGTACTGGCCGATGAAATATCCGCACGCTTCGCCATGCGGATTGCCGCTCATGGGGTCGAGCTGCCCGCGCGCCAGTTCGGCGCCGGTCGCGAAATAAAAGCAGGACGGCAACAGCGCCGCATCCACCACGCTATCCAGCGCGGCGGCCTGCGGAATCGCCAGGGCGCGCGCGCGTATTTCGCGTGCGGCGAGGTCCTGGTAGGCCAGCACGCAATTGGTCGTGCCGAGGTCTATGCCTATCGCGTAGCGCGGACCGCTCACGGCTGTTGCGGCGCAGGGCCGTCGTTGTGGGCCGTGCGGCGACGGCTGATCAGGCTTGGGGGCATGGGCGGGGTGCGTTCCGGTCGGCGGGCGTATAGTGCCTGCTTTCCGCCGGCGGCGCTCTACGCAGCGGCCGCGGCGGGCCGCATGCTGCCATTACGACGCAGAGGAGACGCAAGCATGAAACAAATCCTCGTTTATGGCGATTCGCTGTCCTGGGGCATCATACCGGGTACGCGGGAGCGTCACCCTCACAACCGGCGCTGGCCCGGGGTGCTGGAGCAGGGCTTGCAGGCGCGCGGGCAGAGCGTGCGCGTGATCGAAGATTGCCTGAACGGGCGCCGCACGGTATGGGATGACCCGTTCAAGGCCGGCCGCAAGGGCCTGGACGGGTTCGCCCAGCGCATGGAAGTCAATGCGCCGCTGGCGCTGCTGATATTCATGCTGGGCAGCAACGATTTTCAGTCCATGCATCCGCACAACGCCTGGCATTCGTCGCAGGGCATGGCCAGCCTGGTGCTGGCGGCGCGCGGCGCGCCCATCGAGCCGGGCATGCCGGTCGCGCCGATACTGATCGTGGCGCCGCCGCCCATACAGCCTCCGCGCGGTGCCATCGCGCCGAAATTTGCGGGCGGCGAGCATAAGTGCGTAGGACTCGCGGCGGCCTTGCAGGAAGTCGCCGCGAGCATGGGCTGCGCCTATTTCGATGCCGGCGGCGTGATCGCGACCAGCCCGGTGGATGGCGTGCACCTCGACGCCGAACAGCACCTGACGCTGGGCCGGGCCCTGGTGGCGCCGGTCGCGGCGCTGTTGGGTCAGGACTGACGCGGGCGGCCGCCGCGGCGCGCTCACGGCGCTGCGCCGTCCCCGGCGCCGCCTGCGCCCGCCGCGTCCGGTTCAGCCGCTTGCTCGGCCGCGTCGGCCGCATCCAGCGCCAGTCTGGCGGTCGCCGCCGGCATGGCGCGCGCGGGGCGTATGCCCAGGTCCTTGAGCATTTCGGCCTGGCGGATCACATTGCCGCGCCGCGTCGCAAGTTTGTCGCGCGCGTCGTTATAGCTGTCCTGCGCCTGTTTGAGGCGTTCGCCGACTTTTTCCAGGTCGCCCACGAATGCGCAGAGGCGGTCGTACAGTTCCGCGCCGCGGCGCGCGATTTCCTGCGCATTGCGGTTCTGCGCTTCCTGCCGCCACAGGTGCGCCACCGTGCGCACCACGAATAACAGCGTGGACGGGCTCACCAGCAGCACGTTGCGCTGCCAGGCGCTCATGAACAGTTCGCGGTCCTCGGTCACGGCCAGCATGAAAGCCGGCTCCACCGGCAGGAACATGAGCACGAAATCCGGCGTGGCCTCACCGTACAGGGCCTGATAGTTGCGCTCGGCCAGGCCTTTGAGGTGGGCGCGCACGGAATCCAGATGGCGCCGCAGCGCCTGTTGGCGGGTGGTTTCGTCTTCGGCCGAGGCATAGTCCTCATAGGCCGACAGCGACACCTTGGCGTCCACGACCAGAAAGCGGTTTTCCGGCAGGCGTATCACCACGTCCGGCTGCGCGCGGCTGCCGTCCTCGCGCGTATGGCTTACCTGCACCTCGTATTCTTCGCCGGCGCGCAGGCCGGCCGCTTCGAGCACGCGCGCCAGCACCAGTTCGCCCCAGGTGCCCTGGGTTTTGCTGGAGCCCTTGAGCGCGCGCGTAAGGTTCTGCGCATCGGTGGCCAGCGTGCGATTCAGTTCCATGAGCTGCCGCACCTGTTCCGCCAGCGCGCTGCGGTCCTTGCCTTCCTTGACATAGACGTCGTCGACGCGGGCCTGGAATTCGGCGATGCGCAGGCGCAGCGGATCCAGCAGCTGCCCCAGGTTTTGCTGGTTCTGTTGCGTGAAGCGGCGCGCCTTTTCTTCGAGTATGTCGTTGGCGAGGGCCTTGAACTGGTCCGCCAGCTGTTCGCGCGCGCCGGCCAGCACGGCGAGCTTCTGGTCGGTCTGGCTGCGTTCGGCCGCCAGCAGGCTGCGCGCTTCGGCGAGCTGCGCGCCCAGTTCGGCGCATTGCGCGCGCGCCGCGTCGTGCTGATCCTGCAGTTTGCCGGCCGCGGCCTGCAGATCGGCGCGCATGCTGCGCTCGGCGCCCAGGCCGGCGGTGGTTTGCGCCAGTTCGGCACGCAGGCCGGCATTTTCGCCGGCAAGGCCGGTCAGGCGCGACTGCGCCTCGGCCAGGGATTGCTGCATGCTCGCCGCACGTTCCGCGCGTTCCGACGAGGCCGCAAGTTGCGCCGCATAGTCGGCGTCGCGGCGGGCCGCCGCCAGGTCCGCGCGTGTGCGCGCAAACAGCCAGCCCGCGGCGCCCCCCGCGGCGAACGCCAGGGCAGGCCATAACAGCATCGAATTCGAAAATTCCACGTTTTGCGACATCCACTATTCGGGCGGCCGGGATTTTCTCACCTCCGC
>JAEUNN010000741.1 GCA_016791085.1 Rhodocyclaceae bacterium
CGGAATCCGTTGCGCACGCCGTAATCGGCAACCGGCAGCACGTCGGGCCGGCCCAGCGTGAATATGAGCAACATTTCCACGGTCCAGCGGCCCACGCCGCGAATTTGCGTGAGGCGCTCGATCACCGCCGCGTCGTCCTGACGCGCCAGCGCGCGCCGTGACGGTACGCTGCCATCCAGCGTGCGCGCGGCGATGTCGCGCAAGGCCGCAGCCTTGGCGGCGGAAAAGCCGCAGCCGCGCAATCTGGCGTCGTCCAGCGCGCATAGCGCGGCCGGCTCGGGTATGCCGCTGCCGCCGGCAGCCAGGGCGCCTAGCCTGGACAACATGGCATTGGCCGCGGCGGCATGCAATTGCTGGTGCGCCACCGCGCGTACCAGCGCCTGGTAGGGGCTGGCGCGGCGCTCGACCACCAGCCGGCAAGGTCCCACACGCGCGATCAGGGCGGCCATGACCGGGTCTGCCGCGGAAAGCGCGGCCAGCGCGGCGCCATGCGCGGAACGAGCCATGGCCGCCGGCCCCGTTCAGCGCGCCGCGGCGCTCGGCTGTCGCGGCGCCGACCGCAGCGCGCGCAAATGGGTCATGAGCCAGTCGCGGCTCGGCACGGCAGGCGTTTCGCCGCACTGCACGGCATACGCCTTGCCGCTCGCGCTGCTGTTGCTGGCGGCAAGGTCTATGAATGTTTCCGTGCTATCGACCTTGCCGCGGCGCTCCAGATAGGACAGCTTGTCGAGCAGGTGCGCGCTGGCGGCCGCGCCGTCGTACCAGGTGCCGTTGCGGTTGAAGCGGCAGTTCGAGGCGCGCAGCACGTCCATGAGCGCTTCGATTTCGGCGCGCGCCGACTGCAGCTGGGGCGCCGCCTGCAGCGCCGCGCCGCTGCACAGCGCGAGCGCGGCAAGCAGGCAGCGCGCGGCGCGCCGGACGTTCGATGCGGGCCGACTAGCGATCGACATGCACGACCACCCGGCCACGTACCTGTCCGGCCAGAATTTGCGGTGCCACGGCGAGCGCCTCGGCCAGGCCGATGTCGCGGCTGATCGCTTCGAGCTTGGCCAGATCGAGATCGCGCGCGAGCCGCGACCAGGCTTCGAGGCGCAGCGGCGTGGGCGCCATGACGCTATCCACGCCGTACAGCGTGACGCCGCGCAGGATGAACGGCGCCACGCTGGACGGGAAGTCCATGCCCTGGGCCAGTCCGCAGGCCGCCACGGCGCCGCGGTAGCGCGTGGTGGCGCAGGCGTTGGCGAGCGTGTGGGAACCGACGCTATCCACCACGCCGGCCCAGCGTTCGCGCCCCAGCGGCTTGCCGGGAGCGCTCAATTCGGCGCGATCGATAATGTCGGCCGCCCCCAGCGACTTGAGGTAATCGGCTTCCTGCGGCCGCCCGGTCGAGGCGATCACGCGATATCCCAATCTGGCCAGCAGCGTAATGGCGACCGATCCCACGCCGCCGTTCGCGCCGGTCACCAGCACCTCGCCGTCGCCCGGGCGCAAGCCGTGCTTTTCCAGCGCCAGGACACACAGCATGGCGGTATAGCCGGCGGTGCCTATGGCCATGGTTTGGGCCGCACTCAGGCCGGCCGGCCGGGCGATGAGCCACTCGCCCTTGACCGAGGCGTATTGCGCCAGTCCGCCCCAGTGGGTTTCGCCCACGCCCCAGCCGTTCAGGATGACCGCGTCGCCGGCCTGCCAGAGCGGGCTGGCGCTATGTTCGACGACTCCGGCGAAATCTATGCCGGGCACCATGGGCCATTTGCGCACCACCGGGCCCTTGCCGGTAATGGCCAGTCCATCCTTGTAGTTCAGCGTGGAATGCGATACGCGCACGCGCACGTCGGCCTCGGGCAGGCGCGAAATATCCAGGTCGGCCAGTTCGGCCAGTGTGGCGCCGCTGTCGGACCGGTTCAGCAATATGGCTTTGAACATGTCGGTTTCTCCTCGTGGGGATATGAAGATTAGCACTCCGGCGGCGACGTATAATCAGCGCCTGCCCCGGAGGAATGAGCGATGCGCTTTGAAGGTACGTCTGCCTATGTCGCCACGCCCGACCTGATGCTGGCCGTGAATGCCGCAATCCGCCTGCAAAGGCCCTTGCTCATCAAGGGCGAACCGGGTACCGGCAAAACCATGCTGGCGGAACAGGTGGCCGCCGCGCTGCAGCTGCCGCTCATCGAATGGCATATCAAGTCCACCACCAAGGCGCAGCAGGGTCTGTACGAATACGACGCCGTGAATCGCCTGCGCGACTCGCAACTGGGCGACCCGCGCGTGCAGGACATCGCCAATTACATCGTGCCCGGTGTGCTGTGGCAGGCTTTCGAGGCGGCACAGCCGACCGTGGTGCTCATAGACGAAATCGACAAGGCCGACATCGAGTTCCCCAACGACTTGCTGCGCGAACTCGACCGCATGGAATTCCACTGCTACGAACTGCACCGCACGGTGCGCGCCGAGCACCGGCCGCTGGTATTCATCACCAGCAACAACGAAAAGGAATTGCCGGACGCCTTCCTGCGCCGCTGTTTTTTTCACTACATCAAGTTCCCGGACCGCGAAACCATGCAGCGCATCGTGGACGTGCATTTTCCGGACCTGAAAAAAACGCTGCTGCGCGAGGCGCTCGAAGTGTTTTTCGAACTGCGCGACATTCCGGGCCTGAAAAAGAAGCCGTCCACCTCGGAACTGCTGGACTGGCTCAAACTGCTGGTGGCCGAAGACATTCCGCCCGAAGTGCTGCGCAGCAAGGATCACAAGACCGCCCTGCCGCCCATGGCCGGCGCACTGCTCAAGAACGAACAGGACGTGCATCTGTTCGAACGTTTGATATTCATGGCGCGCCAGGGGCGCTAGGCCCGGCACACCAGGAGGCTGCGTTGAAGTCGGTATATCTGGTCACGGCCATCGCGGCGGCCGTGCTGGCGATGTGGGGACTCACCCTCACGCTCATCAATCTGGCCGGCGACATGCCGGTGCCGGGACGCCCGCTGTGGCTCACGCTGGCCATGCTGGCAGTCGGCACGGCCGGATTCCTCGTATGCCTGGTGCGCCTGATACGCGCCGTGGCCGCACGCAAATAGCTAGGCGGCGCGGCCATGGACGAGCACGATACGGCACTAGACGTCTGGCAGGCGGCGATCGCGGTCGCCTTGTCCTACGGGCTTGCCACGTTTTATTACGCCGTGCTGATCGAACTGTGGCCGGCCGGTTCGCCACGCGCCGAGGGCATAACCGCGGGCCTGTTCGCGCACGGTACCATCATCGCGTTTCTGATGTGGCACGGCCGCATCGGCTACCGCCGCCTGCTGCACGACACGCGCACACCGCTCCGCGCACTGGCCGGCGCACTGCTGCTGCCGGTGCTGCTGGTGGCCGCCGGCGGCGCGCTGGTCGCGGCCGACGTCGTGAATGTGCTGGAAACGCTATTTCCGATGTCGGAAGGCAACCGCGCGCTTTTCGCCTCCATGCTGGACGGTTCGCCCGAAGCGCTGACCGCAGCGCTCATGATCGCCCCGATCGCCGAAGAAATGCTGTTCCGCGGTCTCATACTGCGCGGCCTGCTGCAGCACTACACGCCCGGCCCGGCCATATTCCTGTCGGCACTGATATTCGCACTGGCCCACATGAATCTTTATCAGGGCTCGGTGGCCATGCTGGTGGGTCTGGTATGCGGCTGGATGTACTGGCGCACGCATAGTCTGCTGCCCTGCGTACTGGCCCATCTTTGTTTCAACGCCGTGGCAACGTTTTACGACCCGGCGCCGCTGGGCGAAGCCGGCAGCAAGATACTGCAGGCCACGGCGAGCTTCGCCGGCCTCGCCGCCATGCTGCTGGGGCTGGCCCTGCTCTATCGCATCCTGGAACGCCGCGAAAGCTGAGGCGCCATGCTGATCGATTTTTTCCTGCATCTCAAGTCGCACCAGTTGCCGGTGTCGACCAAAGAGCTGCTCACCTTGCTGGAAGCGATGCGCGAGCGCGTGTGCGGCCATTCGATCGACGAGTTCTACTATCTGGCGCGCACCTGCATGGTCAAGGACGAACGCAATTTCGACAAGTTCGACCGCGCCTTCGGCGAGTATTTCAAAGGCGTCGAGTCGATTCCCGGGCTGGACGCGGAAATTCCCGAAGACTGGCTCAAGCTCATGCTCCAGCGCCATCTCACGCCGGAAGAGAAGGCGCGCATCGAAAAACTGGGCTGGGACCAGCTCATGGAAGAATTCCGCAAGCGCCTGGCGGAACAAAAGGGGCGCCACGGCGGCGGCTCGAAATGGATAGGCACCGGCGGCAGCAGCCCGTTCGGCGCGCACGGCTACCATCCGGAAGGCATACGCATCGGCCCGGAATCGGCCGGCAACCGCACCGCGGTCAAGGTGTGGGACGAGCGCGTGTATCGCAATCTGGACGACGGCGTGGAACTGGGCACGCGCAACATCAAGGTTGCGCTGCGCCGGCTGCGCCGCTTTGCGCGCGAAGGCGCCCCCACCGAACTGGATCTGGACGGCACCATAGGCGCCACGGCGCGCAACGCCGGCTGGCTCGATCTGCTGTTGCGGCCGGAACGCCACAACCAGGTCAAGGTGCTGTTATTCCTCGACGTGGGCGGTTCCATGGAAGACCACGTGCGCGTCTGCGAAGAATTGTTCTCGGCCGCGCGCGCGGAATTCAAGCACCTGCAATATTATTATTTCCACAATTGCGTCTATGAGTGGGTGTGGCAGGACAGCACGCGCCGCCACCGCGACCGCACGCCGACCTGGGATGTGATCCACCGCTTCGGGCCCGACTACAAGCTCATATTTGTCGGCGACGCGAGCATGAGCCCTTACGAAATACTCAATCGCAGCGGCAGCGTGGAATACAACAACGAAGAGCCCGGCGCCGTGTGGCTGCGCCGCCTGCTCGACCAATATCCGGCATCCTGCTGGCTCAACCCGGAACCCGAACGCTATTGGCAGTACCGCCAGTCCATCGCGGTGATCCACCAGATTGTCGGCGGACGCATGTTCCCGCTCACGCTGGACGGGCTGGAACGCGCCATGCGGCAATTGTCCAAGTCGCGCTGACCTGCGCGCGCCCATGCAAACGCGCGCACGGCTCCGCGCGGATACGCCGGACTCGCCGCCAGATACCGAGGAACCCATGCATCCCCCGCGCAGAACGCTCATAAAAACGCTCGCGGCGAGCCCGCTGCTGTTATCCGCATTGCTGCGCCGCGAGGCGCACGCGGGATCGCTCGGCCAGGGCATACGCGGCTTTCGCGGCAGCGTCACGGTGAATGGCGCGCCGGCCTATTTCCGCATGCCGGTCGGCTCCGGCGACACGTTGCGCACCGGCCCGGCGTCCGAAGCTCTGGTGGTGTTCGGCAGCGACGCCTTTTTGCTGCGCGCCGATTCCCACATGGCGTTCGGCTCGTCGGGCGCTGCGTCGTTTTTGCGCGTGCTGTCGGGCGCGCTGCTGTCGGTGTTCGGACATGGGCCGAAACGTCTGCAAACGCCCACCGCTTCGATAGGAATACGCGGCACCGGCTGTTATATCGAGGCAGGCGCCGCACAAACCTATTTCTGCCTGTGCTACGGCGCGGCCGACATCCAGCCCCACGCGCAACCCGAGCAGGCCATGCAAATCGTGACGCGCCACCACGACAGCCCGCTGCTGATACATGGCGCAGGGGTCGAAAAGCTCATGGAATCCAGCAGCGTGCGCAACCACACGGACGCCGAACTGGAACTGATCGAATCCCTGGTCGGCCGCCGCCCGCCGTTTCGACCCGGCACCGACTATCCGTACTGAACGGCGGCCTCGCCTGACAATCCGGCCGGAGAGGTGCAATCCCCTGCCGCAAAACAAAAACCCCCGGCAGCGCGAGCTGACGGGGGTCGAGTTATAGGGTAGCCTGGCACTGACCTACTTTCTCACGCGAATGCGCAATATCATCGGCGCGGCTGCGTTTCACGGTCCTGTTCGGGATGGGAAGGGGTGGTTCCACAGCGCTATGGGTACCAGGCTGAAGCCTGAGGCCTGGCCGGCGAGTTGTGCTTTTGCCGGCGAGGCAAGGAAGAGGTGGGTATAGAGTTGCAATTGCATGGGGTGGCAGCGGCTGCCGATCGATTTGGGTCGATCGCGCTGCTGCACGACACACAGGCGCCTTGACTGGCAAGGCTATAGGATCAAGCCGCACGGGCAATTAGTACTGGTTAGCTCAACGCATTACTGCGCTTCCACACCCAGCCTATCAACGTCCTGGTCTTGGACGACCCTTCAGGGAGGTCTAGCCTCCGGGAAGTCTCATCTTGAGGCGAGTTTCCCGCTTAGATGCTTTCAGCGGTTATCTCTTCCGTACTT
>JAEUNN010000760.1 GCA_016791085.1 Rhodocyclaceae bacterium
CTCGAAACGCCGCTGGTTCATGCCGGCGCACTGTGCGTCGCGCGCCTGTTCGGCCAGCATGCCGCCATGGCGGGCCAGAAGCTCGAGGTGAGCCAGGCTTGCGCGCGGCGGCGCTTGCGGCTTGCGGTAATGCACGGCGAGCGTGCCGAAAATTTGCCCGGACCCGCCGCGCATGGGCATGCACAGTAGCGCGCGCACCTCCGCGTTGCGCAGGATGGCGAGCGCCGGCGTGCCGGCTAAAAGGGGGCTGCGCTCGATGTCCTCGATCACCACCGGGCCGCCTTGCGCCAGCGCTGCGGCGCAGGCGCCGTTTGCCGCGGCTGCCGTATCCCAGTAATCGACCCACCAGTCGGGAAAGTTGCGCTGTACCGCCGTTCTTGGGCGTGCCGCCGCATCGAGCAACTGGATGTCGCCGAAATCGGCGCCCGCAAGTTCGAACGCCGCATCGAGCACCTGCCCGAGCGCATCTGCCAGGGCGGGCGATACCCAGGTCTTGCCGCCGTGCGGGCTCAGTGCCGGCAGCTCGATGTCGCCGGATATTTCCAACGGCTGCAATGTAGTCATGGCAAGTGAATTATCGGGCGAATACGGTGAACTACCTATACGCGCTTGCCCTGATATGGGGAGTGGCGGCAATTTCGTGCCGGTGCTGCGCTGTTGCGGTGCCGTGCAGCGGCCGCGACGACGCGCTGGCTGCCGCCCGCAACAGGCGCCGCGGATGCCGGCCGCGTCAGTTTTCGCCCACGCGCGGCGAGGTGCTGCGCTTCATGGCGTGGCTGGCGGTGACGCTGAGCCGCGACGCGCACTGAGCGCAGGCGCGTAATTGCCGCGTCATGGCGCCGCGGGCGCGGCCGATAGTGCCGCGCCCGCGGCGTCTTAGCCGGCTGCAGCGAAGGTGTCAGGCGGCATATGCAATCGCGGTGTAAGTGCGGTGTGCCGGCGCCACGGCCGGCCCGGACTAACTGTCGGGCTTGCTGGCCGGCTGCGCAGCAGGGCTGCGCTGGTTCAGACGCGTCCGCGCCGGCGCGCGGCGGGTGCCGGCGCAGCGGGCGCAGCGGGCGCAGGTGCGGCTGCGGGCGCGGCGGGTGCCGGTTCGAAACAGGCGCGCATGGCGTCGTCCACGGTGTCCAGGAACAGGAATTCCAGGCGGGCGCGCGCGGCTTCGGGCACCGCGTCCAGTTCGCGGCGGTTGCGCGCGGGCAGGGCGACGCGGGCGATGCCCGCGCGCATCGCGGCCAGCACCTTGTCGCGTATGCCGCCTACCGGCAGTACCAGACCGCGCAAGCTT
>JAEUNN010000787.1 GCA_016791085.1 Rhodocyclaceae bacterium
ACGGCAGCCGACGGATTGATAATTTTCAACTCATCGCCGGACACTGTGACGACGCGCTTCTGCTCGTCGCCGTCCCAGTTCGGGAAGGTGCTGCCGTCTATGTGCAGGTTCAGCGTCTTGTCCGCTTCGCTCGACGTATAGCGGCCGAAATAGGCGATCGACCCTTGCACGACGGCCTGATTTTCTTCGGCCGTACCTTTAACCCGGTTATTGACCGCAAATTTGGGCAGGCTCGCGCGCAACAGGATCACAGAAAAACGGCCATCCGGCGCGAGCATAAGGCTGCCGCGCGGATTGGGCCCGAAAGGCTCGGACTTTTTGCCGTCCTGTTCCACGACCACCGATTCCAGCACCCAGTTTCCGCTCCAGCCTGGCGCCTGTTGCGCATAGGCATTGGCAGATCCGGCCAGCGAGGCCGCGATCAACACGAACGCCTGCGGAATTCCCGACAGCCTGGTAAATGAAGGTTTCATGCAACTCTCCCTGATTGCTTGAAGAAATTTCAGTTTAGTGGATGTCTGATGCACTAAGCGGATCGGCAAAACCCTTACCGTAATTCAAGTAATGCTCCCCCGTGCGCACGCGCCGAGGCGGGACTGCCGCGTGACGGCTAATCGCGCGGCATGGTCGGCCGGGCGCAATCTTGCGCCCGCAAACTGGCGCCCGACCCGGCCTGCGGCCGCCCCTCCCCGCGCTGCATGCATGCGCACCTGGCCACACCAAAATCGCCGTGCCCGGTTTAAGGGCTTCTTAATGTGGGCGCACTAGGGTCGCACCCTGGCCCGGCTGCGTCCGCTTGCACGCTGCGCAAGCCCGAATCCGCCATTTCCGCCGGCGCAGGCAGGTAGGCGTCCGGACCCGATCCTGTAGTCCATACAGCCGGCACCGCGGCAGGCACAGCGAGTGCCGATGCTCACGGCGCGGCCTGGGCGCGCCGCGATTTGGCGTCCAGAACAACGCAAGGAGGTGAACACCATGTACTTCGATCTGCAGTGCGCGCGGCGCTTGCACCCATCCCATGCCGCAGCCGGCCGTTTCGCGTTGTTGCTCGCGCTGTTCGCGGCACTGCTGGGCATGGCCGGTCAGGCGGCCGCCGCGGACCTTGCGGTCAGTCCGGATAAAATGTCGCTGCTTGCCAAAACCACGGCCCAGGCGACGGTTACGAATGCGTCCGGCGCCGTGAGCGTGGCCAGTTCTAATAGCGCCGTGGCAAGCGCGCGCTATTCCTACGGCATCGTCACGGTCAGCGCCGTGGCGGCCGGCACGGCGGTCATCAGCGTGCGCGATTCGGCCCAGACGCGCACCATCGAAGTTCTGGTAAGCGCAAGCAGCGGCGGGACCGGAACGGGCGGCACCAGCACCTATGCCGTGATCGCCGCCAACGACCTCGGCATGCATTGCGCCGATCAGGATTACCGGATTTTTTCCATCCTGCCGCCCTTCAACGTGGTGCACGCCCAGGTCATCAAGAAGGGCAGCAAGCCGCTCATCCTGGACAGCAGCAGCGTGGACGTCTATTACAGCGGCGCCTCCAGCATTACCGATCCGGCCGGGGCGGGCTCGATCAATACCTATAGCGTCGGCCCCACCTACAAGTCCAACTTCTGGGAACTGACCAGCCGCAACCAGTCGTACGGCACGCAAACTTACCGGCGCCTTTATCCCTCGGTGGCGCCGCTGACCAGCGCGCTGGATGCCTACGCGCCGCTGCCCGACAATGTCGGCCTGCCGGTACCGGATCCGAACCGGTTCCCGGCGCTGGCCATCGCGCAGCAGGGCATGCCGGCGACGGCGCCGCAAAAATTCCAGCGCTACGACCCCAACCTGGCGTTTTTCACGAAATTTCCGTTCGGCGGCACGATAAGCGGCGTGAATTGGTTTTCCGCCGACGGCATTCCGATTTTGCCGCGCGACGACCGCGGCGCCACCAATGCTTACCCGCTATTGCGCATCAGTGCCGTGACCCGCGGCGCCGCGCCGACCGCCACCCCGCTCGCCAAACTGGACGTCGTGGTGCCGGTGGCGTCGGAAGCCGATTGCAGGCTGTGCCACGCATCGTCCTCCGACTATGGTTCCGGCCTCGCGACGGATTTTGCCGGCACCACCAAATATGCCTCCGGCGTGGCCTGGAGCATCGCCAGCGCTGCCGCCGCGCCGGGCCCGGAAAATTTGCAGAACGCGGCAAAAATAAACGTGCTGCGCCTGCACGACGCCAAGCACGGCATGCGCTACACCTCCAGCGTCACGGGCGCCAGCACGCCATGCCGCAACGGCAATGAAGCATCCTGCCTGGACGTGCGGCGCAGCATCCAGTGCTCGCAGTGCCACTACACGCCGGCGCTGGATTTGCTGCACGCGGGGCCGGTCAACGACACCGGCATGGGCGAAGAAGGCCGCCAGCAAACCCGGCACGTTTCGATGTCGCGCGCCATGCACGCCAATCACGGCAAGTACACCGACATTTTCCCGGACATGCCGGCGCCGCGCAGCCTGGGCCGCAGCAGCGAGGTGGTGGCCCAGGTATTGCAGGAAACCTGCTATTCCTGCCATCCCGGCAAAGTCAGCAAGTGCATGCGCGGCGCCATGGCCGGCGGCGGCGTGGTGTGCCAGGATTGCCACGGCCAGATGCGCCAGGTCGGCAACGATTTTTCCGCCAATCTGGCGGGCGGCGGCAGCCTGGATCTGAACAAACGCGTGCCCTGGGCGCACGAACCGAAGTGCCAGTCCTGCCACGTCGGCGACGCGCTCACGGTCGCCACCATGGATCGCAGCAAAATGATCGTGGCCAACGACGGGATACGCCTGCTGCAGGCCTACCTGACCAGCGACGCCGGCAAGGACGTGCTGCCCAACATCCAGTCGCAGGGCTCGCGCTTCGCCGAAAATGCCAATCTGTACCGGCTGTCCAAAGGGCATGGCGGGGTGATGTGCAAGGGCTGCCACGGCTCCACCCATGCCGAATGGCCCAACCCCAATCCCAACGCCAACGACAACGTGGCGGCGCGGCAATTGCAGGGCCACACCGGCACCCTCGTGGAATGCGCAGCCTGCCATACCGGCACGCTGCCCAACAATCTGGGCGGGCCGCACGGCATGCATCCGGTCAATAACAGTTCATTCGTGTCCAGCCACGAATCCCTGGCCGAATCCAACCGCAATGCCTGCCGCAGTTGCCACGGCAACCGTGGCCAGGGCTCGGTGCTGTCGCGCACCTTTGCCGACCGCAGCTTTACGGTGGAAGGCAGGACCGTGAAATTCCTGAAAGGCACCCAGGTACGCTGCGACGCCTGCCACGAACAGAAGTTATGACGGCCGTTCGGCCGGCGCCGGCCCAGGTCAGGAACCGTAGGGCGGATGAGCC
>JAEUNN010000790.1 GCA_016791085.1 Rhodocyclaceae bacterium
TGCGTACTCGCGTGGCATTCGCCGGCGAGCCAGTCTTACGCCACACGTGCGCATCGCTGTTCCAAAACAACCGAAACCGGCAGCAGGACATACAGAACACAAGTGCAGCAGATCCAGGGGCGGCCTCGCTGCACCAGCCCCACGGCAGGAAGTTCGCCGCCCGTACCGGCGTAACGCCGGGCCGGACGCGGCCTTCCGCAAGCCGCGGCGCAGTGTATCACCGTTGTTCCGCGTAGTTAAGATTTGCGTAAAAAAAACCTTGTTTTTCTGGGTGTTGCAGTGCACCAGACATTTGTCGGTATCGCGCCTTAGTCGCTCGGGGAGTGGCGCTTAGGCGCGGCACCACACCGCCGCGCAGCAGTCCACGGGTCCAGACCTGCACGCAAAAAGCCCGCCGTAAGGCGGGCAAACTGCGCGCGCCGCGCATCCCGGCGCATGGCCCCGGGTGCGCGCGCGCGTTCCGCTCTATCGGCCGCACCGATTACTTGGTGGCGGGCGCCGCGGCGTCCTTCTTTTCCTTTGCGACGGTAGCCGGGGCGGTGTCGGCGCCCTTCTTGTCGCCCGCAGCGGCATGCGCCACCTTGTGGCTGCCGGCAGCCGGCGCGGCCTTGCTGGCGTCCGTCACCTTGCCGTCGCCGGCCGCAGCCGGCTTGTCGGCCGTGGCGTCCGAGCGCGCACCCGCCGGCGCGGTCTTGTCGCTCCCGCCGGCCGGCGCGGCGGCGGCCGCCGGCGCGCTTTTGCCGGCATCCGCAGGCTTGGCGGTACTGGCGTGGGTTTTCTTGTGGGAAGTCTTGGCGTGTTTGGCGGCGGCCGGCGCCTTGTCGGCGCCCGCTTCGGCAGGCGCCGCGGCCGTGGCGGCGGCGGGTGCCTGCGTGGTCTTGGCATCCGTCGTGGCCGGCGTGCCGGCGGCCAGCACGGGCAGGGCGAAGGCGGCAAATACGGAGGCGGCGATGAACTTGCTATTCATTATGAATTTCCTTTCGGGTGGTTGGAGACGAAGGCTTTCGTCCTGCGGCGAATAACGCCGCGCCACAGCCGCCGTGCGACCGCGGTTCGCAACAAGTTGTAAGAACTGTAAGCCCCCGCGGGCGCGCTCCGCGCTGCACCCGCACACGCCATCGTGCACTGCACCAAAGCCTTGATATTCCGCAAATCGCGGCCGTGCAGCCCTGCTACCATCACAATGCAGCAGGGCCGCGACGGCAATGCGCGGGTTTGCCTCAAGACTGCGGGTTCGGCACCGTAAAAAATGAAGTCACACTCGGAAAGTTCAGATATGCAGACCATTCCGCCCGCCGCGGCGCTGCCGCTGCGCGTCGCGGGCAGCGCTGCGCTGGTGTTGGGTTTGGCGGTACTTTGCGGTTGGGCCCTGGACATCGGCACGTTGAAAGTGGTCCTGCCCGGACTGCAGTCCATGAAGGCCAACACCGCGCTGTGTTTTGCGCTGTGCGGCACATCCATGCTGGCGCTGGCGGCGGCGCCGCGGCCGGCCGCCCTGCTCGCCGTGCGCGCCTGCGCCGGCATGGTGGCCGCGGTGGCAGGACTTACCCTGCTCGAATATCTGTTCGAACTCGACCTCGGGCTGGACGAAATGTTGTTCCAGGACCGTGAATTGACCGCGGCCGCCTATAACGGCCGCATGTCCGTCGCCACCGCGCTGGCATTTTCCGCAGCGGCGCTGGCGCTGCTGGCGATGCCGCTCGCCGCCGCGTCGCGGCCGTGGTCGCGCGTCGCACATTTGGGCAGCGGCATGGTGCTGCTGATCGGCGCCTTCAGTGTGGTCGGCTATCTGGTCAGTCTGGATTTGCTTTATTCGTGGCGCGCGTTCAGCAGCGTGGCGCTGCATACCGGCCTGGGGTTCACGCTGGTGGGCGGCGGGCTGTACATGGCAGGCCAAGCCGGCCTGTGGCAGGTGCAGCCGCGCAGCGACCAGGAGCGCATCACACGGCTCGCCGCTTTCATACTGGTCCTGGTTACGCTGTCCGCCGGAATCGCAGGATTCGCGTTCGTGCGCGCGAACCTCGCGGCCAACCTCAGCGACGCACTGCAGCTTGCGCTGCAGGCCCAGGTTCTGCGCATTGCGAGCAATACCGATCTGCGCACGACCAGCGCGCAAATCATCACCACCCGACCCAATTTGCTGCGCCAGATACGCAGTCTGCACAACGTCCCGCAGGACGAAGCCAGCCTCGCAGCCGCAACCGAAGTGCTGGACAGCTTCCTGTCCCACGGCTTCGGCGGCATCCGGGTCTACGGCAAGGATGGGCGCCTGCTGGCAAGTGCCGGCCAAGTCCACGAAAATCTGGATTTCGACCTGCCCCTGGCTACCGCCGCCGAAACGCATATCGTGGGCAGCGCCGGAAAACTCGCGCTGCGCCATCGCCTGAGCATTGCCGATCGCGACGGACCGCTGGGCCACATCGTGTCCGAACAGCCGCTCGCGTACACCAGCAATGCGCTGCTCGCGAGCCAGCAATGGAAAACGGCGGAATTTTTGCTCTGCAAACCGCAACCGGAGCGCATCGTGTGCCTGCCCACGCGTCAGCATCCCGATCCTATCGTGATGGAACGCGACCGCCCGAGTTCGGCGGGTCTGGTCGAGTACGCGGCGCGCGGCGTGACCGGCACCTCCATCACCACCGATTATCGCCGCCAGCGCGTCATGGGTGCCTATGCCCCGATACCCAGTCTGGGACTGGTGGCCGTGCTCAAGGTCGAAACCAACGAACTGTACCGCCCGGTCGCCGAACAGTTGCGCTGGGCGCTGCCCATGATATTGCTGCTCGCGGCGGCCGGCACGCTGGCTTTGCGCAAGCGCGTGCGGCCGCTTGCGGGCGCGCTCGAACAGCGCGTAGGCGAACGCACGGCGGAACTGGAGCGTGCCAACCAGCGCATAGCGCGCCGCGAGGCGCAAGTGCGCAAGGTGCTGCAGGCAATGCCGAATGCCCTGGTCGTGGCGGATGGCAATGGCCGCATCGTGGAACTGAACGCGGGGCTCGAAACCATGTTCGGTTACACGCGTGACCAGTTGATCGGCCAGGCCGTGGAAATGCTCATTCCGGAGCCGCATCGCGCGGTCCATCTGTCGCACCGCGCCGGCTATCTGGCCGAACCGCACCCGCGCCCCATGGGCGCGGACATCGACCTGCGCGCGCTGCACCGTGACGGGCACGAATTTCCGGTGGAAATCGGGCTGGCCCCGGTTCCGGCCGAAGACGGCTCGACGCTGGTGCTGGCGTCCATCATAGACATTACTGAACGTCAGGCGGCGCGCCTGCAACTGGAAGCGGCGCTGCAGGAAAAGACCGTGCTGCTCAACGAAGTCCATCACCGCGTCAAGAACAATCTGACCGTCATTTCCAGCCTGCTCAACCTGCAGGCCGGATCGAGCACCGACCCGGCCGTGCAGGCGGTGCTGGACGAAGCGCAGGGGCGCGTCAAAACCATGTCCCTGATCCACCAGCTG
>JAEUNN010000802.1 GCA_016791085.1 Rhodocyclaceae bacterium
CCGTGACCGTGTCGATCGCGGATACGTTTACGAGGTCGTTGGTGGTGTAGACGGTCGTATCGGTGGTCGCGCTGGTTCCTATGCCTTTATCCTTGATCATGAACATTCCGTTCTTCGGGTCTGCATCGTTCATGATTTTGGTCGGGTGCTGGATGTCCCCGGTGCCCACGAATACCCCGTCATAGCGCTCGCCTTTGAACTGCAGTTTCACCGCGACCGGGGCGAAATGCACCTTACGGTCGGGCGAATTAGCGGACAGCGAACTGCTGGACGAAAGCGATGCCAACAGTTTGCCGGTCCACCTGGTCGGATCGGAATTGCCGATGTCGAAGCGCCACAGATTCGCAGCGGTGTCGCCGACATACAGCCTGTCCGTGAACGCCTGGCCGTCCTGGTCGGAGTTGATTACCGCTACATCCGACGGAATGCTCCAGTCCATGCCCGCGATTGTTCCTCCGGATGCGGCAGGAATTCCGTTAGCGAGTTTCCGGATCAGCGCACCGGTCAGCGCGTCGATCACCCATACGGCCCGGCCCATGGTGTCACGCGATGAAACCGTCGTGGCATCCTGATTGAGGTCGTAGCCGCCACCGCCGATCAGTGCCAGCGTGTAGAGCGATGTGCTGGTGTCCGTCGTCAGCTTGGTGAGCTTGGCAGGCGTAAGTGCCGAAAATGTGTAGCCCAGTTCGGCGTAATCGGTGCTCGCCGAACAGCTTGCGCCGGAACATATGGACGTATTGCTGATTTTCCACAACAGTTTCGGGGCATCCGGAACGGTTATGTCCAACGCGTAATATCCGCGCCCACCGCGATGCATGCCGAAATACAGATAGACGAAGTCTCCCTGGGTCCGGTCGATCACACCGTCGCGATTGACGTCGTTGCTCAGTATCGTGACCGGGCCGTCAGCTATTTCGATCAGCGGGCCGGCCACATTGCTAAGCAAGGCTTGCGCGGCGCCCAATACCTCCTCGACATAGAAGGTCCATTGCTCGGAGCCGTCGCAGGTATCCACGGCATGCAGCATGCCGTCATGGGTCAGGTAATACACCCATTGCTTGCGCGGGTCCTGTGTCGCACTGGTGCTTCCCTGACAGGCCGTCATGCCGCTCGACGTGTCGCGCGGACGGCCATCATAGGCCACGATGCGTGGCGACGAATGCACGATGCCTGCGTGCGGCCAGTCGCGCCAGGCGTTGCACGGCGTGCTGGTGGTGGCGTCGGCGCATGATGAATTGGTCGTGTTGCCGCCACGCAGATAGTTGATCAGGATCGACCTCTGCGCATCCGACATCGCGGCATTGCCGAGCAAGGTCTTCGTGATCGCAGTATTGCCTTCCGTCAACTGGGCGCTGCCGTCACTGCTCAATTCGATGCCAGAAGTTCCGCTCAGGAAGGTATATACCTTGCGATTTGCAGGCGAAATGGTCGATGAGTGGAGTAGTTGATAACCGGTTCCGCCCTTTTGCGGATTGCCGCCATCTTCCAGCCCGCCTGCAACCCAGAAGCTCGAACTTTGGTCGTTGATGGTGCTGATCAGGTTGTTGGTGATGTCAGTCGTCACCTTTTCGATATTGTATACGCTGCTGCCTATGCGGCCGCCGTCGACGAGATTCTGCCCGATCACGCACAACTCTATGGGCTTCTGGTTTCCGTCGGTATCCAGGTCGAACGGATTGGTGCCGCATATGCTCTGTCCAAACCCGAACTTGAATTTCTTGAGTGTTCCGGTCCAGGCCTGGGCATTGGTCGGCGCAAAGAAACCCATAAATACATCGGTGCTGGAAGATGCACGGCTATACGCG
>JAEUNN010000832.1 GCA_016791085.1 Rhodocyclaceae bacterium
GGGGAAATCTTTACAAGACGTTATCGCGCGGCACTCGGGCATGGCGGGCGAGTCCAACTTTATGGACTGTGGATGAAACACAGCCATGTAACGGGAGTTGCCCAATGAAGCGCTTTCTACCCGTGCTGGCCGCGGCCATGATGGCGGCCGCCGTATATCCGGTGCATGCCGCCTCCTACCGCTGGATCGACGCAAATGGCGTCGTGAATTTTGGCGACAACCCACCTGCGACTGGACCGATCAAAGAGCTACGCGAGCAGCCCGCCCTGCAACCGGACACCGCAGCGCCCGCCAGCCCGCAGCCGTCCGGCGCAGCCGGCGTGACCGCGGGCGAGCGCGAAAGCGCTGAACAGGCAGCATTTGCGCGCTTGCGTCAGGATCAGGCCGACGCCCGGCAGCAAAAAGTCGAGGCAGCACGCGCGCGCTGCGAGGCCGAACGCGGCGTCGATTGCGAGTCGGATGCCGGCGCACGCGCGTTCATGGACGGCGGCTACGGGGCCGGCGTACGGCCCGCGGAAGGCGGGCAGTTCGGGAGCGCATTCGGTCCGGCACCCGGCGTTACGCCTGGCACACCGCTGCCGGGCGGGCGGCGCGGGTTCTGAGCGCGGCGGCTCAGTCCTGCCGGGCGTATAAAATGCAAGTATGCAGGCCCGTCCCGCCGGGCTGAGCAGGTATTCGGGAGCGTATCACCCCACATGCGGGCGCGACAGAAAGAAGGTTTCCATGCAAGCCACCAAATTTTTCTTGCTGGCCGTACTGCTGGGCTGTGCGGCCCAAGGGCTGTATGCAGACACCTACCGCTGGGTCGATGAGCGCGGGGTGGTCAATTACGGCGACAAGCCGCCCAAAGGCGTGCAGTCCACGGCGGTGGACGACAGCCCGAACCAAATCCCGGCGCCCAAGCCGCGCGACGCGCAGGCTGCGCCAGCCGCGGCGGCACCGGCGGCAGACGCGGCGCCGGACTATGCCGGCAGCCGGCGCGCCAGCGACGACGCCCTGGCGCGCGAGCAGCAGCGCAGCGAAGCCGAACAACAGCGCCGCATCGACGCCTGGCGCGCGCGCTGCCAAGCCGAGCGGCGCGTGGATTGCGACCAGGACCCGCCGCCGGAAGCCTATTCCGATGGCAGCGGCATCATCATCATACGGCCGCACCTGCCGGCTCAGCCCATCCCGCCGTTTGTCGTGCAACCGCCACCGCCGCCGGCCGCGACGCCGCGCGTGGTCGCCACGCCGCGCCGGACCAACGCCGCCCGCCCGGCCGCACGCGACCACCAGCTAGATGCGGCGCGCTGAAACGGCATTCGCCGGTCCACCGCGTCGATAGCTGAATATTGCCCGGAAATGGCTGGTCTTCGTTTGCCTGCGCGGGCCCACCGTGCCGGTGAGCCCCGCTACGCACCCGATGGCACGACCGGCGCGCCGCATGCCGTCTTTGCTCCCCATTGCAGGGAGCGGTCAAGCGCACCGCCGCGCCTGGCCACACAAATCGCGAGCCGCACCGTCGGATGGGTCCAACTGCGGAATGCAGCTTGACAGGCGGGGCCGAAAAGCAAAAAACCGCAGGCTCTGCTGCGGTTTTTTGCTTGATGCAGCCGCGCAGGTTCAGCGTGGCAAGCTGCTGGTTCCCATGAGGAATTCGTCCACCGCGCGCGCACACTGGCGGCCTTCGCGTATGGCCCAAACCACCAGGGACTGGCCGCGGCGCATGTCGCCGGCCGCGAACACCTTGGCCACGTTGGTCACGTAAGAACCTGTCCCTTCGGTGCTGGCCTTGGCGTTGCCGCGCGCATCTTTGGCCACGCCAAATGCTTCCAGCACGCTGGCGACCGGGCTTACGAAACCCATGGCGAGCAGCACGAGGTCGGCGCGCAGCGTGAATTCGCTGCCCGGCACTTCGCGCATTTTGCCGCCCTCCCACTCCAGGCGCACGGCTTTGAGGCCGGTCACCTTGCCGTTGTCGCCGACAAATTCTTTGGTCGCCACCGACCAGTCGCGCGAACACCCTTCTTCGTGCGAGGACGAGGTGCGCAATTTGATCGGCCAGTAAGGCCACACCAAGGGCTTGTCTTCCGACTGCGGCGGTTGCGGCAGCAATTCGAACTGCGTGACCGACGCGGCACCGTGGCGGTTCGAGGTTCCCACGCAGTCGGAGCCCGTATCGCCGCCGCCGATCACGATCACGTTCTTGCCGGTAGCCATGATCTGGCCTTCCACGGTATCGCCCGCGTTAACCTTGTTCTGCAGCGGCAGAAACTGCATGGCGTAGTGGATGCCGTCAAATTCGCGGCCAGGAACCGGCAAGTCGCGCGGCTGTTCCGCGCCGCCCGCCAGCACCACGGCGTCGAATTCGGCCAGTACCTGCGCCGCCGGGATGCGCGTGGGCGCATCGCAGCCCACCGGCGAGCCGTCGGGCAGGTCGGCAATCATCACGTTGGGACGGAAAGTCACGCCTTCGGCTTCCATCTGCGCCATGCGGCGATCGATGTGCGACTTCTCCATCTTGAAGTCGGGTATGCCGTAGCGCAACAGGCCGCCGATGCGACTGTTCTTTTCGAACACCGTGACGTCGTGGCCGGCGCGCGCAAGTTGTTGCGCGGCGGCCAGTCCGGCCGGGCCGGAACCTACCACGGCCACTTTCTTGCCGGTTTTGACCTCGGCCGGGCGCGGCTGCACCCAGCCCATTTCCCAGGCCTTGTCGATGATGGCGTGTTCGATCGACTTGATCCCGACGGCCGCCATGTTGATGTTCAGCGTGCAGGATTCTTCGCAAGGCGCCGGGCAGATGCGGCCCGTGAATTCCGGAAAATTGTTGGTCGAGTGCAGGGTGTCGATGGCACGCTTCCAGTCCTGCTTGTACACCAGGTCGTTGAAGTCCGGAATGATGTTATTCACCGGACAGCCGCTCATGCAGAACGGAATGCCGCAATCCATGCAGCGCGCACCCTGTATGGAAGCTTCCTTGTCACCGAGGTGGTCAAGAAATTCCTTGTAGTGCAACACGCGTTCGGTCACCGGCTGAGCCCCTTCGCTCAGCCTTTCGTACTCCATGAACCCCGTAGGTTTTCCCATCGTTTTTTCCTGATGCGTCAGACGGTTTGCAATTGCTTGGATTGTTGGGCCATTTCCTGCAATGCCCGGCGGTACTCGAGCGGCATGACCTTGACGAACTTGGTGCGGAATTCCGCCCAGTTGTCGAGAATCATGTGCGCGCGGTCGGAGCCGGTGTAGTGCATGTGCTGGCCGATCAGGGTGAGCAATATCTGCTCGTCCGCCATCGCCAGGTGGTTGATGTCCACCCTGCCATGACTTTCCAGTTCGCCGGTTTCGCTGGCGGCCAGTTCTTCGGGCACGGCTTCGAGTTCGACCATGCTGAGGTTGCAGCGCTTCTTGAAGCTGCCGTCCTCATCCAGCACATAGGCCACGCCGCCCGACATGCCGGCGGCGAAATTGCGCCCGGTCTGGCCGAGCACGACCACCGTACCGCCGGTCATGTATTCGCAACCGTGGTCGCCGGTGCCCTCGACCACCGCGATGGCGCCAGAATTGCGCACCGCGAAGCGCTCGCCCGCGACACCGCGGAAATAGCACTCGCCTTCGATGGCGCCATACAGCACGGTGTTGCCGATGATGATGTTCTCTTCCGGGCGGCCGCGGAATTTGGCGGCCGGCTTCACGACGATGCGCCCGCCCGACAGGCCCTTGCCGACATAGTCGTTGCCTTCGCCGGTCAGTTCCAGCGTGATACCGCGTGCCAGGAAGGCGCCGAAGCTTTGCCCCGCCGTGCCGGAGAGGCGTACCGTGATGGTGTCCTCCGGCAAACCCTTGGAGCCATAGCGCTTGGCCACTTCGTGCGACAGCATGGTGCCGACAGTGCGGTTGAGGCTTCTGACCGGCAGTTCGATGATGCTGCGTTCGCGCCGCGTGAGCGATGCCTGCGCAAGCTCGATGAGCTTGTTGTCGAGCGCGCGCTCGAGGCCATGCTCCTGCACTTCGGTATTGCGCCGTTCGACGCCCGGCGGGATGGGCGGCATGTAGAAAATGCGCGAAAAATCCAGCCCCTTGGCTTTCCAGTGCTCGATGCCGGAACGCTTGTCGAGCAGGTCGCTGCGGCCGATGATGTGCTCGAGCTTGCGCACGCCCATGCTCGCCATCAGTTCGCGCACTTCTTCGGCGACGAAAAAGAAGTAGTTCACGACATGCTCGGGCTGGCCGGTAAATTTGCGGCGCAGCGCAGGGTCTTGCGTGGCGACGCCGACCGGGCAGGTGTTGAGGTGGCACTTGCGCATCATGATGCAGCCTTCGACCACCAGCGGCGCGGTCGCAAAGCCGAATTCGTCCGCACCCAGCAGCGCGCCGATGAGCACGTCGCGGCCGGTCTTGAGCTGACCATCCACCTGTACCGTGATGCGCCCGCGCAGGCGGTTCAGCACCAGCGTTTGCTGCGTTTCGGCCAGGCCCAGTTCCCAGGGCGTGCCGGCGTGCTTGATCGACGAGATCGGGCTGGCGCCGGTACCGCCGTCATGGCCGGCGATCGTGACGTGGTCGGCCTTGGCTTTCGATACGCCGGCCGCCACCGTGCCCACGCCGACTTCCGACACCAGCTTGACCGACACCGATGCGGCCGGGTTGGAGTTTTTCAGGTCGTGGATGAGCTGCGCCAAATCTTCGATGGAATAGATGTCGTGATGCGGCGGCGGCGAAATGAGGCCGACGCCCGGCACCGAGTGGCGCAGGAAGCCGATGTATTCGCTCACCTTGTGGCCGGGTAGCTGGCCGCCCTCGCCGGGCTTGGCACCCTGCGCCATCTTGATCTGGATTTGGTCGGCCGAAGCCAGGTATTCCGCCGTCACGCCGAAGCGGCCGGACGCCACCTGCTTGATTTTCGAGCGCAGGCTGTCGCCCTGTTTGAGCGGCACCGCGGCTTCGACACGCGTCGCGCCGATCTGCTCGGTAAGCGTGGTGTCCTGGGTGACCGGCACGAAACGCAGCGGGTCTTCGCCGCCTTCGCCGGTATTCGACTTGCCGCCTATGCGGTTCATCGCGATCGCCAGCGTGGCGTGGGCTTCGGTGGAAATGGAACCGAGCGACATGGCGCCGGTGGCGAAACGCTTGACGATTTCGCTGGCCGGTTCGACCTCTTCCAGCGCCACCGGCGGGCCGGCCGGGCGGATATCGAACAGACCGCGCAGCGTGAGCATGCGGCGCGTCTGGTCGTTGATGAGGCGTGCGTATTCGCGATAGGTTTCGTACTTGCCGCTGCGCGTGGCGTGCTGCAGTTTGGCGATCGAATCGGGCGTCCAGAGGTGCTCTTCGCCGCGCACGCGGTAGGCGTATTCGCCGCCGGCCTCGAGCGCATTGATGAGCACCGGGTCTTCGCCGAACGCGGCCAGGTGCGTGCGCAACGCTTCTTCCGCCACTTCGCCCAGACCTATGCCCTCGACCTGACTGGCGGTACCGCGGAAATAGCGTGCGACGAATTCCGAATTGAGGCCTATGGCTTCGAATATCTGCGCGCCGCAATACGACTGGTAGGTCGAAATGCCCATCTTGGACATGACCTTGTTGAGCCCCTTGCAAACCGCCTTGATGAAGCGCTTGTTGGCCTCTTTGGTGGCCAGGCCGGACGGCAACTGGTCGGAAATGGCCGCGATGGTATCGAAAGCCAGCCAGGGGCACACCGCCTCCGCGCCATAACCTGCGAGCAGCGCGAAATGATGGACTTCGCGCACCGAGCCGCTATCCACGACCAGACCCGTGGAAGTACGCAAGCCCTTTTTGACCAGGTGATGGTGCACCGCTGAAATGGCGAGCAGGGCCGGAACCGCGACGCGCTCGCGGCACACCGCGCGGTCGGACAGGATGATCACGTTGTAGCCGTCGGCCACCGACCTTTCCGCCGCGCCCTGCAGCGCCTCCAGCGCGGCCTTGCAGCCTTCGGCACCGTTCGCGACCGGGAAGGTGATGTCCAGCACCAGCGCACGGTAGGCTCCGTTGGACAGCTTGTCTATGCTCACGAGTTTGGCCAAATCTTCGTTCGTGAGCACCGGCTGGGTTACTTCCAGCCGCGCCGGCGGCTCGCCCTCGTGATCGTGTGCGCCCAGCAGATTGGGCTTGGGGCCGATGAACGAAGTGAGCGACATGACGATTTCTTCGCGGATTGGGTCGATCGGCGGGTTCGTCACCTGAGCGAACAACTGCTTGAAGTAGTAGTAGAACTGCTTGTTCTTGTCCGACAGCACGGGCAGCGCGCTGTCATTGCCCATGGAACCGGTCGCTTCTTCGCCGGCGGACGCCATGGGCTGCAGTATGAATTTCAGGTCTTCCTGCGAATAGCCGAAGGCCTGCTGTGTGTCGAGCAGGGATTCGCGCGGCTTGGCGAGCGCTTCGCCGGCCGGCAGATCGGCCAGGAAGCGGCGCGAGGAATTGATCCATTCCTGGTAGGGGCGCGCCGTCGCCAGCGATTTTTTGACGTCGGCATCTTCGATGATGCAGCCGGCTTCAAGGTCGATCAGGAACATTTTGCCGGGCTGCAGGCGCCATTTTTTGACGATGCGTTCCTCGGCGATGGGCAGCACGCCCATTTCCGACGCCATCACGACGAGGTCGTCATCGGTCACCAGGAAGCGCGCCGGGCGCAGTCCGTTGCGGTCCAGCGTGGCGCCGATCTGGCGGCCGTCCGTAAACGCGACCGCCGCCGGACCGTCCCAGGGCTCCATGAGCGCGGCGTGGTATTCGTAAAAGGCGCGCCGTTCTTCGTCCATAAGCGGGTTGCCGGCCCAGGCTTCCGGGATGAGCAGCATCATGGCGTGCACGAGCGGGTAGCCGCCCATCACGAGCAGTTCCAGCGCATTGTCGAACGAGGCCGAATCGGACTGGCCTTCGACGATGAGGGGCCACAGCTTGTCCAGGTCGCCACCCAGCTTTTCCGACGACATGGCTTTCTGGCGCGCCGCCATCCAGTTGATGTTGCCGCGCAAGGTGTTGATTTCACCGTTGTGCGCGATCATGCGGAACGGGTGGGCCAAATCCCAGGTCGGGAAAGTATTGGTGGAAAAGCGCTGGTGCACCAGGGCCAGCGCGGATTCCATGCGCTCGTCGGTAAGGTCGAGGTAGTACTCGCCCACCTGTTCGGCCAGCAGCATGCCTTTGTACACGATGGTGCGCGAGGACAGCGACGGCAGG
>JAEUNN010000901.1 GCA_016791085.1 Rhodocyclaceae bacterium
GCTATCGCATTCCGCTGTACGCGACGGGCGACTCGGTGGAACTCGTGGCCGGCTATTCGAGCGTGGATTCCGGCACCGTGCAGGGATTGTTCGACGTGAGCGGCAACGGCCGCCTGTTCGGCGCGCGCTATATCCACAAGCCGGCACGCGCGGGCGACTACGCCCAGCAAATTTCCGCGGGCTTCGATTGGCGCGATTTCACCAGCAATGTGGGCTTCAACGGACAGCCGCTGGGCAATCGCGTACTTACCCATCCGCTGTCCGTGGCCTATGGCGGCAGCTGGCGCCGCAATGCGATCGAGTCGGGTTTCACGGCCACCCTGGCGCACAACCTGCCCGGCGGCCGCTACGGCCGCGAAGAACATTTCCGCAAGGCGCGCGCCGAAGCGCCGGCCGCCTTCACGGTACTGCGCGTGAATGCGCACGCCGGCGTCGAATTGCCGCGTAACTGGCAACTGCGCATGGATTTTCAGGCGCAATACAGCGCCGATCCGCTGGTGTCGGGCGAGCAATTCGGCCTGGGCGGCGCGGATTCGATACGCGGTCTGCGCGAGCGGGCGCTGGCGGGCGACAAGGGCTACAAGCTGAGCGCCGACCTGCTCACCCCTGCCCTGCCGGCCACGCAGGACTTGCGCCTGCGCGGCCTGGTGTTTTACGACTGCGGCCGCCTCGGCCGCAATGCCGCGCAACCCGGCGAGCCCGAGCGGCAAGGCGTGGCCAGCGCCGGGCTGGGCTTGCGGCTGGACTATTCCAGCTATTTGCGCCTGCGCCTGGATTGGGCACATATCCTCAAGGGCAGCGGCGACACCTCGGACGCAGTGGCCCGCGCCGGCGACGAACGCATCCACGCGAGCTTGCTGGTGAATTTCTGAGGGCATCGCTGCACCGGCACGATGCCTGCCGCGCGCAATTGACGGACTTGACGCTGACGCTACGCGTGGCGCTTGCGGCTGCACCCGATCCGGCCACCACAGACGCCGCCGCGCACCCCGGCGCAGACCGCGGGCTGCGCCCTGCTCAGTGCGGATCGGCCGTAAGTGCCGGAGCGATGGTGTCCGCCACGGCGGCTTCCGCCGCAGGGCGCGGCGGGTGGCGCAGGAAGGCCACGGCGTGCCGGCCGACTTCGGCGCTTTCGGCATCCAGCGTCAGAAAATGGTAGCTGTCGTCGAACACCTCCAGATGTGCGAGGCCTGCGGGCATGGCTTCGACCACCTGTTCGGCATTGCGCAAACTGCAGATATCGTCGTCGCGCGCATGCAGCAGCAGTACCGGCGCCTTCACGCGCGGCAGCGCGCGCAACAGTGAGCGCGAGCAGCGCCGCATCTGATAGAGACCGTCCAGCGGCAGGTCGGCACACGCATCATCGACGCGCGCGAGCGGCCAGCCGCGCGTCAGACTATCGCCGCGCAGCAAAGGGCTTTTTACCCCCATGGGCGCCGGCAGGCGCGCGCGCAAGGCGCGGCGCAATGGCGTATGCATGAGGAGCCGCATCAGTTTCCAATGCTTGGGAATATTCCATCCGTCCAGATCCAGTGCACAGGACAGGGCCACCACTGCCGCCACCTGGCGGTTACGCTCGGCCGCCACCCGTAATGCCAGATTGGCTCCTACGCCCATGCCGGCCAAGGCCACGCTGCCGTAGCGCTGCGCGACGCGGTCGAATTCGACCAGCACGCGGCTAATCCAGCTGCCATAACTGCCGACTGTGTATGGCTCGGAAGCACGCATGCCGAATGCCCGCATATAGGGACAATGGACCGTAAAGCCAGCGTCTTCGAGCGCCTTGCACAAGCTCGACATTTGCTCGGGATTACCGAAAAGATCGTGCAGCACGAGCACCGCACTATCGCGCCGAACTCCCGACTCGGCGACTTGGACCATGGGGACGCTTCCGTTTAATAGAAATAGTGCCCGCAAGCTTACCCGAAAATGGCTAGCGAGCGCCTGACTATTACAGCGATCGGCAAACAGCGCGGGCGCGCATCACGGCCCGGCAGCAATATTCGCCGCTTTGCCGGCGGCGGGCCGCACGCCCTGGTGTCGCGCACAGCCCGGTGCCGATCCCGGCGCTCAGGGTGTCGTCGATTGAAGGTATGGCCGGCACAGGTGGATCTGTTCGGCCAGCGCCAGCAAGGAACAATCTTTGGTCAGCGCGCCATTCATGCCGGCCTTCGCCACGGCGGCGCGAAATTGTGCGTCGTCTGCGTCGGCGGTGGCCAGGATAGGCAATTGCAGCCCCAGCGCGCGCAATTCCGCGGCAACCGAAAATCCGTCGCTGCGCGCCAGCGACCCGGAAAAGATCGCAAGTTCGGGAAGTGCCGTGGCCGTGGACAGGATGGCGGCGGGTCCGTCCGATACCGTGGCCACCTCGTGGCCCAGCGCCTGCAGCAATTCCACCAGGTGTATGCGCGCCGGCACGTCACCTTCGGCCAGCAACACCCGCAAGGACGCTTTCCCCTGCAAAGCGCGCAATTGTGCTTCCGGCGCATGGGGTACTTCGAGGCGCAGGCTGAAGCGGAAACAACTGCCTTCGCCCGGGGTGCTGACCACGTCGATTTCGCCGCCCATGGATCCGACCAGGCGCCGCGACAGCGCCAGCCCCAGGCCGCGCCCGCCGTGCCGGCGCGTGAGCG
This sequence comes from Rhodocyclaceae bacterium, assembly GCA_016791085.1. Taxonomy (GTDB): domain Bacteria; phylum Pseudomonadota; class Gammaproteobacteria; order Burkholderiales; family Rhodocyclaceae; genus JAEUNM01. The sequence goes on from JAEUNN010000901.1 coordinate 2,634, forward strand.
AACTGTCGCCCTGCGCGAAGGCGTCGAACACTATGGGTATTTTGTCCGGCGATATGCCGATGCCGGTGTCGCGCACCAGAAACTGCAATGTTGTCGGACCGTGGCCGCCCAAGGGTGGCTGCAGGCAGTTCAGGCGCACGTTAACACTGCCGCGTTCGGTAAATTTGATGGCATTGCCGACCAGGATGAGCAATATCTGGCGCAGCCGCGCGGCATCGCCGCGCACCCAGCGCGGCACGCCCCCTTCGAATTCCAGTTCCAGCGCAAGCTGCTTGGCGCGCGCCTCCACGACGAGCATGTTGAGCGTGTCGGCAACGCAGGCGGCGAGCGCAAACGGCTCGTCGCGCAGTTCTACCTGTCCCGATTCCATGCGCGCGAAATCGAGTACGTCGTTGAGCAGCGTGCACAGGTTTTCGGCGCAGCCATAAGCGGCCCTCAGGTACTCGTTGCGCTCTTCGGGGCTCACGACCTCGCCGTCCAGAACCAGTCGCGTCAGGCCCATCATGCCGTTCAACGGGGTGCGGATTTCGTGGCTCATGTTGGCAACGAATTCCGATTTGGCGCGGCTGGCGGCCTGTGCCGCGGCGTGCGCCCGCTGCAATTGCGCATGCTGTATGTCGCGGCGCCGGCGCAGGCGGTGCAGCCATATGGTGCTGGCCAGAATCAGCAAGTCGAGCACCAGCACGCCGGCGCCTATAAGCTTTGCGGTAGTGCGCCAGCGCCGCAGCACCAGGCCTTCGGCCGCGGTCAGGTTCACGTACAGCGGATAGTTTTCGAGCAGGTGCGGCGCCACGATGCGCAGTTCGCTGCGTGCCGGGTCGAGCGGGCGCGGCGCATCGGTCACGATGGTTCCCGCCTGCATGCCGGATTCGATGATGCGCAGCGAGGTGAGCGCGCTGCTGCGCTTGCCTATGGAATCGGCCCGCTCCGGCACCCGCGCCATCAATGTGCCGTCGCGCCGGAACAACGAAATGGCGCTGAATTCCGGGTCCGGCAGCACGTCCTTGTAGTACTTCTGAAAATAGGCCGATTCCACGCCGGCCAGCACCAGACCCAGCGTATTGCCGGTGGGCCCGACGATTTTGCGCGCCAGATAGAAAGTCCAGCGCCCGTTGCCGCGATTTTGCACCGGCACCGACAAAAACAGTTCCAGTTTCGGATCGGCCATGTGCGCCATGAAATATTCGCGGTCGGCCAGGTTGATGTGCGGCGGCGGGTAGCTGCGCGTGAAATTGATGACGTCCCCATTGCGGTCGACGATGGTCGCAACGTCTATCTGGCTTGCGCCGCGTATGCGATCCAGCATCATCTGGTGCGCCGCGCGCGTCCCCATGACGCGGCGCAGGTCCTCGACGCTGTCGGCCCCGGACGCCTCGACGTGATCGGCGATGCGTCCCAAAACCGCGTCGGCCGCGGTCAGGGTTTGCTCGGCATGCTGGGCGAGCAGCGTGGATACGCTGGAAAGGTTGGTGCGCCAGTCCTCGATGGCGTCGATACGGCTAAGCCATATCATGAACGCCGCGGCGGCGCTCAAACTTAGCAATATCAGCGATCCGCCGAGCAGGATGGCATTTTTGCGCAGCCACCCGCCGACACCGCCGTCAAGCGCCGCGGGCGCGGCAACTTGAGCCGGCGCGCGGCGTTGCGGGTTCTGCGCGCCGGTGGCGGTATCGGTGATGGAATCCATGGCCTGAGCTTAACTCAGGCCGGGCTCGACGAGCACAGGAATTGCACGGCCCAAATTGGCCAATTCGCCGGCACCGGCCGGCGGCTCAGCCCCCTGCAGCCATGTGCGGCTCAGGCACCCGCGGCGGCAGGGGCTGCGCTGCTGGCCTGCTCGAATGCCACCAGCGCGTCGGCCGCATACATGTAGGACGGCCCGCCGCCCATATACACGGCCACGGCCAGGGCTTCTTCCACCTCGGCGCGGCTTGCGCCCAGGCGCACCAGGGCCTGCACGTGGAAGCCGATACAGGCGTCGCAATGCCCCGCCACGCTGAGCCCGAGCGCGATGAATTCCTTGGTTTTCTTGTCCAGTGCGCCATCTTTCATGGCGGCCTGGGCCAGCGCCGTGAAGCCGCGCGCCACGTCGGGCATGTCGGCGCGGAATTTCGCCAGCGAGGCGGACACGGAACTCGTGATGTCGTGATAGTCCTGAGGCATGATCGATGCGATCCACTTTCCGGTTGGCGTGCGCGCCGGGCGTGGCGCCATTCCTGCCACGCCCGGCGCAAAGCATAACTATATTAGGATTTACTAATTTTGTCCAGGCCGGCGCGCGCCGCTACAGTCGCGGCGCTTGCCGCCGTTATGACTATCCAATAGGCGCAGCAGGAGGTACAGATGGAAGTTTCCGATATCGCCAGCATGGCCACCGCCATGGCACAGGCGCGCACGCAACAGGCGGTGCAGGTTGCCGTGCTCAAAAAAACCCTGGACGCGGAGCAGCAGGGTGCGCTGCAATTGCTGCAGGCGCTGCCGGCGGCACCGGCCTCGAATCCGCCTCACCTCGGACAGAACGTGGACGTGCGCGCCTGAACCCGGCCGTGCCACGGCGGCAGTGCCCGCGCCGTGTTCAGTCCGCCTGCAGCCGGCCCGCGCGCGTGAGCAGATAGACGCGATCGCACATCGCGCACGCCTCGGCCGAGTGCGTCACCATGATGCCCAGGGACGCTTGCGCGCGCACCTGGCGGCTCAACAATTGCAGTACCGCAGCGGCCGTATCGGCATCGAGATTGCCGGTCGGTTCGTCGGCCAGCACCAGCCGCGGCTGGTGCGCGAGCGCGCGCGCAATCGCGATGCGCTGCAGTTCCCCACCTGAAAGTTGCGCGGGGCGCGCCGTGCCGCGCCCCTCCATGCCCACCGCGGCCAGCATCTGTGCGGCCCGGCGCGCACGCTCGGGCGCCGGCACGCCGTTCAACAGCATGCACAGTTCGACATTTTGTGCGGCCGACAGGTGCGGCAGGATATGGAATGCCTGGAAAACGAAGCCCATGCTGCGGCGGCGCAAATGTGCCGCGCTATTTTCGTCCAGCCCTGCCAGATCGACGCCGTCCAGTTCCAGGCGCCCGCTGTCCGGCCGCTCCAGACCGGCGATCAGATTCAGAAGCGTGGATTTGCCGACGCCCGATTCACCCCGTATGCCTATCCAGGTGCCGGCTTCGGCGCGCAGGCAAATGCCGTCGAGCAGCCGCCGCGGCGGCGTGCCGGGCAGGGTTTTGCAGACATTTTCCAGCACGAGCATGGGGGCGTAAGGAACGCGGCGCTGCGCGCAGTATGCCATCGCGGCGGCGGCACGCGCGCGCAGCGATCCGACTGAACAGGGCAGATAGAAACGCGCACAGGCGCTGGCGAAAGCTGGAGAAGCTGGCGGAAAACTACCGGCAATACCGCCGCGCGGCGAGGTCCGCGTGCAAGAACAGCCCGCGGCGCGTGGCCGCCCGGCTGCCGATTCGATCCGTATGGTGCGCGGAGAGAGACTCGAACTCTCACGCCTTGCGGCACTGCCCCCTCAAGACAGCGCGTCTACCAGTTTCGCCACCCGCGCACTGGGAATCGAACGAGGCCGCGATATTAGCAAAAGCCGCGACGCTGCGCCAGCCGTGAGGCGCGCTTTGCTCACGAGGGCGCGCCCGCGACTGCGGCGGCCACCGGGCCGCGGTGGCAAAATGGGGTTTTGCCCGGACGGAGCCGCCATGAACACACGCTTGTTGCCGGCCTTCGTGGCAGTTTTGGGGCTGGGCCTGAGTTTGCCCGCCGCGGCGCTGCAGGATTGCGAAATCGACGGCAAGGCGGTCAACCCGGACAACGGTGCGACCACGGCGGGAAAAACCGGCCTGTTGCGCTGCCGCGACCGTGACAGCGGCCAGTTGCTGCGCGAGCAGGAATTGCAGAACGGCGCCTATGTCGGGCTGGTGCGGCATTACCGCAACGGCAAACTGGAACAGGAATTTAGCGTCAATGCGCGCGGCAACCGCGACGGCCGGTCGCGCCAGTTCGATCCCGACAGCGGCCGCGTGCTGCGCGAAGAAACCTTGTCCGACGGCCGCACCGTGGGCCTCGCACAAACTTTTCACAAGGACGGCCAGCGCGCCCGCCTGAGCTATCACGAAGACCGCGGCGAAGCGCGCGCCTACGTGGAATTCAATACCCGCGGCCAGTTGAGCGGCTTGCGCTGTGGCGATCGCCCGCTGCTCGGCAAGCAGGTCGATGAAGCAGCCCTGTGCGGCTTCGGCGCGCGCGAGCCGGTGCTCACGACGCTGTACGGCAACGACGGCAATGCGCGCGAAAAACTCAGTTACCGCGAAGGCCGCATCGTGGCCGCCGAATCGCTGTGGCGGAACGGCAAGCCGCAGCGGCGCGAAACCTTCCATGGCGACGGCGGCGGCATCGAACAGCAATTCGACGAACAGGGCACCAAACGCAAGGAAACGCGCTGGCTGCCGGCCGAGCGCGGGCGCGTCAAGGAACTCGAACAGGAATTCCACGACAGCGGAACGCTGCTGCGCGAACAGCGCTGGACGGGCGGCACGCTGGCCGCCGAGCGGCGCTGGTATCTGAACGGTCAATTGCGCGCCGAATCCACCTATGTCGATGCGGGCGGCACGCGGCTGCGCCGCAGCAAGGAATTTAACGACAACGGCACGCCGGCTTTCGAAGGCAGCTTCCGCCTGGAAGGCCGCTACGACGAACGGCCGCAGGGCACGCAGCGGCGTTACGACGGCAATGGCCAGTTGCAACAGGAACTGATTTACGACGAGCGCGGACGTCTCACGCGCCAGCGCGAATTCGACGCCAAAGGCAGCCTCACACGCGACGATGCGGTATTCGAGGACGGCTCGCGCAAAGCTTATGCCGCACCGGCGCACTGACTACGGAAGCGCCCTGCCCGGCACAGGCGGGGGCACTGCGCGGCTTCGCGGCGCGCGCGGCATCGCCGTTCGTCCACCCGAGGTGTAAAGCCTGCCCGGCCTCTGCCGTTATTCCTGCCAAGATCAATGGTCGGATGGCTGGGCATGTCGTCGAAGCACACGAATTTTCTGGATCGCCTGCCGCACTTGTCCGGCTTGGGCATACGCGCCAAGCTCATCCTGCTGTTCGTGCTGATCAAGGTGGTGCCGCTGGTGCTGCTGGCGCTGCTGGCCTGGGAAGGCATAGGCGCGCTGGGCAAGAACCTGTCCTCGCGCGCCAACGAAATGGCGGCCGACGCGCGCGACACGCTCAAAGCGTTGGGCGGGGTCGTGATCAAGGAATCCGAGCGCGCGCTGGACCTGAAAGCGCGCGAAGCGATCGAGCGCCTGACCACCGATACCGCGCGCGCGGTAGCGGGCTTCCTGTACGAGCGCGACGACGACATACGCTATGCAGCCACCTTGCAACCCGACGAGCAGAGCTACCGCACCCTGCTGGCAAGCCGCACACGGCGCTGGATAGACCCCGGCAATGATTGGGAACTGGCCGCGGACGGCAAAAAATGGGTGGCCAAAGGTCTGGCCGAGGGCGGCGACGAAGGCGTGGAACCGACCAATCCGGAAAACCGCCAGGACTTCAATTACCGCGTGCCGGATGCCAGCCTGCGCGGCACGGAAATACCGCTCTATCACGAAATCACTTTCATCGGCATGGACGGGCGCGAACAGATCAAGCTGGCCGCCACCGACCTCCTGCCGCGCGACCTGCGCGACGTCACGCGGCGCGAAAACACCTATGCCCGCGCGGAAACTTACTGGCCCGAACTCAAGAAACTGAAGCCCGGCGAAATATACGTATCGGACGTGATAGGCCCTTACGTCGGTTCGCACGTGATCGGCACCCTGACGCAGGAAAAAGCCGCCAAGGCGGGCGTACCCTTCGCGCCGCAGCAGGAAGCCTATGCCGGCGTGGAAAACCCGCTCGGGCGCAAGTTTCGCGGCATCGTGCGCTGGGCCACTCCGGTGGTGCGCGGCGGGCGCGTGGTGGGCTATGTGACGCTGGCGCTGGACCATGCCCACATCATGAGCTTCACCGATCACATCATACCGACCGACGCGCGCTATACCGCGGTATCCGACGCCACCAGCGGCAATTACGCCTTCATGTGGGATTACCGCGACCGCAACATCGCGCATCCGCGCCACTATTCCATCGTCGGCTTCGACCCCGCTACGGGCCGGCCGGCCGTGCCCTGGATGGACCAGACCCTCCATGACGAATGGCAGGCGTCGGGTTTGCCGCTGGAGCGCTTTCTTGCCGACGTGCCGATTTTTCAGGGTCAGAGCCGCGACAAAAAGCCCGCCGCGACGCTGACTAAAAATGGCATGCTGGGGCTCGATTGCCGTTACCTGAATTTCGCCCCGCAATGCGAAGGCTGGAACAATCTGACGCACAAGGGCGGCTCGGGCAGTTTCGTGATTCTGTGGAGCGGCATCTGGAAACTCACCACGGCTGCCACCATCCCGTATTTCACCGGGCCTTACGGCCGCAGCCCGCGCGGTTTCGGCTACGTCACGATAGGCGCCAACGTGGAGGAATTCCACAAGGCGGCCACCGAAACGCGGCAGAAACTCGATACGCGCATCGCCGCCTTCTCGCGCCAGATCGACGAGGCGCAGGAAGAAATGTCCGGCATCATCACCAGTGCCATGAGCACCACCGCCTCGAAACTGACGGCATCCACGTTCATCATGGTGGCGGCGGTGGTGGCCATCGCGATCTGGCTGGCATCGCAATTGTCCGGTCGCATACTGACCATCACCAACGGCTTGCGGCGCATCCGCCAGGGCGACCTGTCGTATCGCTTCGAGCGCAGTTCCAACGACGAACTGGGTCAGTTGTCGGAATCGCTGAACCGCATGACGCGCGCGGTCGAAGAAAGCTTCCAGCGCCTGGAGGACGCGCGCCTCAACGCCGAACAGGCCAATCGCATGAAAAGCGAATTTCTGGCGGCGATGAGCCACGAACTGCGCACGCCGCTGAACGGCATATTGGGTTTCGCCGAATTGCTGTCCATGGAAGCCGCCAATGAGGACCAGCGCCAATGGGCCGACACCATACGCAGTTCGGGCGCGCATCTGCTGGATTTGCTCAATTCCCTGCTGGACCTGGCGAAAATCGAGGCGCGCCACATGCAAATCCGCCTCCAGCAGGAAGACCCGCGCAAACTGCTGCAGGACCTGGCAGCCGTGCACCGCGGCCACGCCCAGGCCAAAGGACTGGAACTTGCGGCGACCTGCGCCGCGGACGTGCCCGAGCACATAGACACCGATGCCATGCGGCTGCGCCAGATACTGAACAATCTGCTCAACAACGCCGTGAAATTCACCGACACGGGCCAGGTGAGCCTGCGCCTCCTGACCTGCCCGCGCGGCCTGCGCTTTGAAGTCGAAGACACCGGCTGCGGCATCGCGGAAGAAGACCAGGCCCTGATATTCGAGCGCTTCCAGCAGGGCGAAAAATCTTTCGTTACGCGCAAGCACGGCGGCACCGGACTGGGCCTGGCGCTGGTGCGCGAACTGGCGCAGCTCATGGGGGGTTCGGTCGGGCTGCGCTCCGCGCCCGGCAAGGGCGCCGTGTTCTGGGTCGAATTGCCCGCCACGCGCGACGCCACGCCTGCCACCAAGGACAGCGCTGCGCAGCACGCCCAACTCACCACGGCCTGAGCGGCCGCGCGCGCCCCGGCGCTGCCGGCCGGACGGCGCGGCGCTTACAATGGCCGTCTTTTTCCGGCTGCGCAGACCCGTTGTGATTCCACCCGCCGCACCTTACCCCGCCTACGTGCCGCGCGCGCTCGCGCTCGCTCCGGCCCTGGCCGGCGTGTTGATCGCCGCGGCGAGCGGCACGGTCGCGGCGCGCCCCGCCAGCGTCGCCGTGTGCCACTACAGCTATGGCGGCGAGGCCGCGCGCATCGCGGCGCCGGGCACCGATTCGCCCTACACGGTGGAAGCCGTGCAAATAGGTTCTTACTTCGAAATGCGCGTGGTGTTCCAGACCCGGCCGGCCGACCTCGCCAGCCTCAAAACTTACGTCTATGCGCGCGACGCCGACGCGCCGCGCATCCTGCAACAGGGCACCTGGCCCCATCCTGCCGCCACGCGCAGCCAGGGCCCCTATGGTTTCACGGGCCTGCAGTTCATCTACGAACCCGAACTGGAAGGCGAATTGCAGTATTGGTGCGAACTGCACACGCACAGGCCGGCACGGCGGCCATGAGGCGGGCCATGCTGCTCCTGGCCTGGGCCTGCGCGACCCCGCTCGCGGCGCAGACGCTCACGCTCGATTTTGCCGGCGACATCATGCTCGACGACGGCGCCGGCCGCCTGATCGCAGCCGGCGGCGATCCGCTGGAGCATGTCGCGGACCTGCTGCAGCAAGCCGACTACCGCATAGGCAATCTGGAATGCCCGGTAGCCAGCGGCGGTGCCCGCAACGAAAACAAAATCTACAGCTTTCGCGCCGACCCGCGTGTGCTCGAAAAATTGCGCGGGCGCTTCGATGCCGTGGCGGTGGCCAACAACCACAGCGGCGACTATGGCAAGGCCGCTTTCGTCGAAACCCTGCAGCACCTGCAAGCCGCCGGCATCGCCGCATTTGGCGGCGGTGCCGACCTGCGCACCGCGCACGCGCCCTTGTGGATAGAGCGCGGCGGCCTGCGCGTGGCCGTGCTGGGCTACGACGAATTCAAGCCGCGCAGTTTCGAAGCCGGCGCCAGCCGGCCCGGTGTGGCCTGGAGCGAAGACAGCCATGTGGTGCAGGACATACGCGCGGCGCGGCGCGCCGGCGCCGACGTGGTGATCCCCTTCATGCACTGGGGCTGGGAGCGCGAACCCGAGCCGAGCGCGCGCCAGCGCGAACTGGCGCGCCGCATGATAGACGCCGGCGCCGACGCCGTGGTGGGCGGGCATCCGCACGTGACCCAGGGCGCCGAACATTACCGCGGGCGCCCCATCATTTACAGCCTGGGAAATTTCGTGTTCGACGGTTTTCGCGACGCCGCCACGCGGCGCGGCTGGCTGCTGCGCCTGACGCTGGACCGGCACGGCGTGAAACGCTGGGAAACCCGCGCCGCGGATCTGGATGAGGCGGGCTCGCCGCACCCGGTGCCGGGCGCAATGACACCTTGCGGGCAGGCCGGCGAGCGCACGCCGCGCCTCTGCCGCAACCCTTGAACTGCAGGGATGCACGCCGGCTTGCCGGCGCCCGGCGCTACGCGCGCACAAACTTGCGTTAGTCTGTCCACGGGCAGCCCCCGTATAACCCCGACCACCAGGAAAAAACCATGACCAAGGCCTTATTGCGCGCCCTACTGCTGGCGTTCCACGCCCTCTGCATCGCCGCCAGCCTGCCGGCCGCCGCCGCCGTGCTGAACGTGGAATTCAATTTCACGCCCTATACGGGCGACACCGCCAAATCCGATCTGGTCGAATCGGTGCCCGGCAAGGCCTCGATCTACATCAACAACATTCCGCTCGCCGAACAGGAAATCGACAAGCAGAACATGCCGGTCATGTTCGACGAGCGGCAGATCGCGCCGTCCGTGTGGATTACCGGCAGCGGGCTGGGCGGCGCGCTGCGCAAGGGCAAAAATCGCCTGCGCATAGAATTCGAGCCGGCCGATCCCAAACTGGCCTACCGCACGCAATTGCGCTGGTCGACCGTTACCGACCAGGTGACGCGCACGGACAGCGGGCCCGGACGCAGTTCCGAAACCAATATGTCGGACCTGGGCAAGGACGACAAGCCGGCCAAAGGACCGGTCGTGCTGGAGCGTGACTTCATGGCCGATTTCGCCACCGAGCGGCCCTGGCACAAATACCCGCCCATCACCGAATTGAGCGATGCCGAGCGTCAGACCCTGGCCAAAACCGTGAGCGACATGGCCGACACGTTCAAGCCCGATTTCGCAGGCGCCTACGGCGTACTGGCCGGCGTCGAAAACCTGCGCCTGGATGAAGTCAAGAAAAACAAGTGCCTGGACAAGGCCTATGCGGCCGGCGTGCGCATCAAGGTGGCCCCGGCCAGCCAGATGGACGTGCGCACCACCGGCAACGCCGAAGTGATCGTACGCGCCAAAAACGGGCAATTGTTCGCCCCGGCCGACCCGCGTGCGTTCGAGCGCATCAAGGACAACAAGATTCAGATGTGCGCGGGCATCGTACTGTCCGCCCTGTACCCGCAGCAAGTCGTGTTCGTGCGCACGCCCGCCGGAAAGTGGGAAGTCGTGCGCTAATCCGCCGAGCTGGCTGGACCGCACCCGCACCGGCTGCGGAGCGGCGGTCGATTTCCCGCCCGCTTCGCCCTGAGCCTGCGCGCCGGGCGGGGCATGCTGCCCCGTCCGGCCCATTTACGGCGATCGGGCAAGAGGCTGTTCTGTATTTATGCAGTGTCGAAACGTTCGGGACGGTGGCGGAAGCTCCGTCCCGAACGTCGGGTATCAGCCCAGTTCTATCGGCACGAAAATTTTCGCCTCGTCGCGCTGGATGAGCAGCGCGGCGCGCTTGCCGGCCTTGGATACCAGGCTGCGCAGTTGTTCGACGCTGGAAACCGGCTCGCCGTTGAATTGCAGGATCAGATCACCCGGCTGTATGCCCGCGCGCGCGGCCGGACCGCTGGCCTGTTCCACGACCAGCCCGCCGCTCACGTCGCTGCCGCGCCGCTCTTCGGCCGATAGCGGCCGCACCGCCAGGCCCAGGCGGCCGCGCTCGCCGCTTTGCGAGTCGTCGGCGGCCACCTTGCTGCCCGGCAATTCACCCACCGTGACGGTGAGCTGTTTGGTCTGGCGCTTGCGCCATACCTCCAGTTGCACCGACGAGCCCGGCTTCACGTCCGCCACCAACGGCGGCAGTTCGCGCAGGCGGCCGATTTCCTGGCCGTTGAACTTGAGTATCACGTCGCCCGGCTCGACCCCGCCGCGTGCCGCCGGACTACCCTTTTCGACGCTGCTCACGAGCGCGCCATTGGAGCTTTTCAGCCCGAAAGATTCGGCCAGGGCCTGGTCCATTTCCTGTATGCCTACGCCCATCCAGCCACGCGTCACCTTGCCGTGCGCCAGCAACTGACCCTGAACTTTCTGCGCGACGTCGATCGGAATCGCGAACGACAAGCCCTGGTAGCCGCCGCTGCGGCTGTAAATCTGCGAGTTGATGCCTATGACTTCGCCGTTCAGGTTGATGAGCGGCCCGCCCGAATTGCCCGGATTGACCGCCACGTCGGTCTGGATGAAGGGCACGTAATTGTCGTCCGGCAGGGAGCGCGACTTGGCCGACACGATGCCCGCGGTGACCGAATTTTCGAAGCCGAAGGGCGAACCTATGGCCAGCACCCACTCGCCCACGCGCGTGCGCGCCGGGTCGCCGATCTGCAGCGTGGGCAGGTTCCTGGCGTCTATCTTCAACACCGCCACGTCGGTGGCTTTGTCTATGCCGACGATTTTGGCCTTGAATTCGCGCCGGTCGATAAGCTTCACGACCACTTCGTTGGCTTCCGCGACCACGTGCGCATTGGTGAGCACCACGCCATCCGGACTTACGATGAAGCCCGAACCCAGGCCATGCGTGGGCGTATTGCCATGCGGGCCGCCGGGCGGACGGAAGCGGCGGAAAAACTCGTAAAACGGGTCGCGCGGGTCGAGGTTGCCGAACGGCGAGGTGGCGGCCTTGCTGGAGCCGGTCACCGAAATATTCACCACCGCGGGGCCGGCGCGGTCGGCGATGGCAGCAAAATCGGGCAAGGTACGCAAGGCCGGCGCCGCGCCGCCGGGCGCTCCGGCAAGCGCTACCATGGCCGCACCGCCCGCGGGCGGTGCGCCGTTCTGCACGGCGTGGGCGTGGCCGATCAGCCCGCTTTCAAAAACCCCGGTTGCGCCCAGCGCAGCCACCAATGCAGCGGCCAGCGTGCCGCGCCGTAAGGTTTTGCTCATCATGCTAGTTCTCCTGACATTACGGGCGGTCCGCCCGGTGATAACCATGGCGCCCAGCATAGGGCCACGATACTTAACCCAGACTTAAGGACCCGACTACCGTGGAGAATTTCGACCGAACGGTCGAAATGAGGGAAAGTTTTCTGTTGCGGCGCAGCAGGTGGTTCGTGCGAAGCCCGTGTCAAATTGGTTTACTGCGCGCGGTCATCATGTACTGAAAGATCAAACCTGTCAAATCGAAGTCAATTTTTGTCGTCCTCTTTGTCCAGGCACGCAAGCGCGCGCCGCATGGCACCAATGTCTGGCTCGATGTACTCGCAGGTGGTAGCGATGTTCGCGTGCCCCAAAAATTGCTGTACCAATTTCAGATTCGTGCCGCCATTTGCCAATTGGGTCGCAAACGTATGGCGAAACCGGTGCGGCGAAATTGCTAGCCCGAGTATGCGGCCCAGATTATGGAAATAGGCCGTCACCTCCCTGACGTTTAGGAAATCACGGTTTGCTCGCGAATTTCCACATACCTTCGGATTAAATACGTGAGCCTCACTTCCGGCGCTACCAAGCACGTCGATCGTACGCTGGCGCAAACCTGCCAGGACAGGTAGGATTTCCTCGGAGAGTGGGATCGCCCACTCCCGTTGAGTTTTAGAAGACTCGACTCGCAAAATGGCGATTTCTTCCGACAGACGCACGTCGCGCCATTGCAGCCCGACGAGCTGGCGACGCCGCATTCCCGTGTAGTAGAGCGTCTTGGCAACCGCAGTCCAGAACGGCACGCGGGAATCGAAAGACGCCCGACTCGACAAATACGCCAAAATTTTGGCAAAGGCATTGGGGTCAAGGACCTTTTTCTTTCGCGACGGAACAGCCACATTGTCAATCCGATTCAATGGATTGGATGCGCACCACCCTTCCTCGACCGCAAGGACGAACAATACGTGCATGTGCATTCGGTAAGTATTGAAGCTCGCCGGACGCACCGTTTTCAGTGCTTCGGCGCGAAACTTGAGAATCATGTCCCGCGTGATTAAACGAATGTCATTGACCGCATCCGGTGGAAGATACTTCGCGACACTGCGCGCGCTGTAGCGTAGGCTTTGGCAGCTTTCCTCGCGTAACACTCGGTGGTAACAATACAGCTCGACAAGTTGCTCCAGACTGATTTGCATGATCCCGACCCCCCGGTCAATTGCCACCGGCAAATCGCCGGCCGGCAGATTTTGCGACAAATTGCGAGGAGTTGGCATTGGAGACCATATACTTGCGTATCGCCGATACGACAACAAACGATGCCGGCACCGTGGGGGCTTGGCGCTTGCGGACGCTGAGTCCGCCGACTGCCGATTGCAGTTCCGAAGCACTACCGGTACTTTTTGTAATACTTCCATTGCAAGCGACTCAGAACGAGTGCCGCGACACCGAACACTGGCGCCAGTATCTCCAGGGGCGCGCGGAACGGGACAATGAGATAGGCTGAAACGAACCCTGCGCACAGCACAAACTGCCACCATTTCGCACGGTGGTACAAGCCGGCCGACTCACGCCCTGCGCAGGCACGGCGTATCGAGCGGGCGGCAAGCCCGTCGACCATCCCCAGCAGCCAGGCTGCCGCCGCGAGCGGGGCGAGCGCGAGCACACAAATGCTGCGTACGCCAAGAAAATACATGCCCATGGCGGCGAGTTGCCAGATTTCCGTGGTCTGCTCGACCTCGCGCGCCAACACCTGGCTGACGGAATCTTGTGGAGGATCGGCAAGGCGCCGCGCCAATCCGCTGCGAACGAAAACCCACTCGTGCAAGGTTCGCGCCGCATCGAGGGCGACACGCGGCGCATCGGCAGGAAACGCGGCATGCTCCAACTGCCGCGCTTCGGCCTCGACGCGCGCAAACATTCCATCTACGCGGCTCCCCGCCGGCCATTCCGCGATCCCCCACGCAACCGAGGCAATCATCGCCAGCATCACCACGCACAACGCATAGACAGTGGACCAGACCGCCACGTATAGCGGCCAGGCTGCGGCTCGGACAAGCAAGTGGCGGTCGCTGAACGCAGCTGATTCAGAAGCCACTGCCCCGGCCCTCCACGGTAAGCCCTGCCACGCCGTCACCTGAAGCCGGCGTCGCCTGACTGTCGCCGTCCTGCAAGTCCGTGCCGAAGTGTCGCTCGTATCGCGAGCGCATCTCGGCGGCGATCTGCACGATCGACGCGGGCAATTCCTCGTCCGGGTCAGGCAATGCCAAAGGAATTCGCAGCTTTTTCAGTTGCCCCCCATTCATCAGAACGAAGGCCTGGCCGCGGGGCAGCTTGACGACGTCTGCCGCACTTACCAATGGCTGTCGCTCGTAACTGACCGAATCCTCATTCCGACTCGAAAACTCGTCGAAGCGCTCCGGATCGTTGGTATCCGTGGCGCCGCTTTTCGGTACCAGCGTGGGCACCGGCACCTCATCGAGCTTGTCCGTCAGGTAGCGCGCCGTCTGTTCATCGACCACACGCAACATGACGAGCGTATTGAAGTTGGACAGGACCTGGTGAGCCGCCGCTTTCGATTCCAGCCGCGCTTCGATGTCGTCTATGCTCTGCGTGTAGCACTCCACCTCGAAATCGGCGCCGCCGGACTTGTTCAGCAGCGGCACCGCCTCCTTGCCTATCAGCTCATTGAATTCGTCGATCTTCAGAATGATGGGGACGCGCACAGTCGCCGCCTGCGGCTGGCCATAACCGCTGCCGTATTTGTAGCGCCGCCCCGCGGCGGAAACCAGGTCCGCGAGCGCGGCGTTCCCCACCGCGCCCGCCACCTCGCGATCGGTGAGTGCATCGAATCCCATGTACACGACGGCCCCCTGATTGATGACCGCCTCCCAGTCCATGAGCATGCGAGGATCGTCGAGGGCGTCATAATCCGGCGACAACACGTCCGCAATCGCACCGGTCGTGAGCTTTTCCATCAGGGGGAACAAGCTCGACACCAACTTCTCGAAATAACTTTTTTCGTTGGAAAGCACCGCGGCAAGCGCATCTGCGACATCGTCATGAAGCGCTCTGCGGCGCACGAATTGCACCAGCCGGACTGCGTCCTGCATGCGCACTTTCAAGGCCTTGTCCAACGTCGCGGGGTCAATGCGCTCCGCGGCGATTTCGTCACGCCACGCGCGACAATCGTCACGCGAATCGAGCAGGTTTTCGAAGTAGCGGATCAGCAGCGGGTCGATGTGGGCGGCGTGGCGGTAAATGCGCCGATAGGACGGGCGCTCGCCCAGGGCGATCTGGCTGCGTGCTATGACATTTACGTAGCGCCAGACAAAGTCGCGGAATGCCGCGCTTTGCCCCTCGGCGGGCAGGTTGTTGGAAATGCGCGTGGCAACTTCCGTTATGCGCGTGAATTCGCCAATCGGGTTATAGCGCGCCGATACATCGGGAAACCCAAGGTGAAACAGGTAGAACGGCCGCCCGGCGCGGCGCGCCTCGACATACGCACGCGTCATCAACCCGGCGTCGCCTTTCGGGTCCATGACGATGACCACGTTGCCGCCACGGCGAACATCCTGAATCAGCGTCAGTTCCAGCAGGCGCGATTTGCCGCAGCGCGTCGTGCCGATCACCGCTTTATGGCCGACGCGCTCGCTGCTGTCCAGCCATGCGTCCTGTTCCCCTTCCCAAAGTCCGACGGCGTGAAGCGGCGCGTATCCTCCCACCGGTGGCAGCGGCCGCCAGGGATTGGCCGGATGATCGGCGCTCAAGGCGCGGGCCGCGCGTCCCCAACCATGCTGTTCACACCAGCGCGCCAGCCGGCGCGCATTCAAATATCCGGGGGTCGGCCGCGCCAGGTGCGCATTGCGCCCCTCGCGCACCTGAGTCATGCGTGTCGCATGGCGAACGTCCCAATCGAAGCCGCGCCCAAGGTACATGCCGGAACTGGACACCGGAATTTCACCCGCCGCGAGTGCAAAGCGCGGCAGCACCCGAAGACGGCGCCGGTAGCGCAGCAGGCGCACGCCGTCGCGCGCGCGCCAAAGTCCGACTGCCGCAAGACCCAGCGCCCCCAGGGACGCGGCCGCGGGCGTCAGCACGGCCCACTCCGGGCGAGCGGCCAGCGCGCCGGCGGCCGCCAGCCAGGCACAGGCGCTATACAGTTCGACCGGCCGACGCAAGAGATTTTCGAGGGGGTGAGTCAAGCGGATGCTCCCGCGGCAGCGCCCTCGACATACGGCACCAGCAAGGCATTGACGGGTGGAACCGGATTCACGAAGCGCTCGGGCTGCGGCACGATCACGCCGCACAGCACCGCCCCGCGCTGGCCACGCCTGAGCGTCTGCATCTTGTGGATACTGTTGCCGCGGCCGGCGGACATGGCCCAGCCTGCTTTGCTCAGCGCACCCTGCAGGCGGTTGATCGATTTTCTTTCCGGCTCGTCGGCCGCCTTCGCGTCGCCCAGTGCACCACACTCCGCAATGAATGCCACGAACGCGCGCGGGCTCACCAGAAACATGCCTTCGGTCACGAAGTGCACCAGGCCTTGCGCCTGGTTGTACGCAATCGTGCCGCCAGCCAGTCCCTGCTGCAGCCAACCCATGAAACGCTGGGCCAGGAGCGGCACACTGTCGGCCACACCCGCGCTGCCGAATAGTGGCGCCACGGCGTGCGTCAACGCAGGTGCCACGCGCGCCGGCTCCGGGCTGCCCGTAGCGCAGTCTTCGGCATTCAACAATCCGTCGTCCGCCGGTGGCGGCGCCGCAGGCGCGGGGTCGGACTCGCAGCGGGTTTCGTCGGGGTCCGGAAACTCATGGGTCGTCGCCGTCGGCACGGGCCCCGACGGGGTTGGTGCGGCAGTATCGGTCACGCACGGCGCGGCCCCTGACTGCAGGATTTCGCCGGGTGCCGCGGCCGGCGTGGTCGGAACCGCCAGCGCCCCGGTCAGCGCGACGACCGTACCCAACATTTGGGCAGGATATTGCGCGGGATCCTCGAACAGCCTCGCAAGCGGAAAGCGCAGGCAGGTCAAGTCGTGGGCGTAGTCCGGACCGGCAATACGCACACGCCAGACCGCCCGGCCTTCGGGTGTGGCGACGCAGGCCCCGTAGTCCTGCCAGCAGTCGAACAGCCGATCGTTCTTGTCCGGCCCCGGAATGCCGGCCGCGGCGGTTTCGGTGCGCACAAGATAGGCGCGCAGCTCGTCCGCAATCCGGCCTGCCACAAACCACATGTCCTGGCCATGTACCCAGGCGCAGGCCCCCGAACGGTTGAGCGGAAGCATGCCTTCCGCAAGCATGCGGCGCAATCCGGCCATCAGACGTTCGATGAGCGGCGCATTGCGCGCGCTCGCAAAGCGCACGCGCGAGCCGGATAGAAGATTTTCC
>JAEUNN010000903.1 GCA_016791085.1 Rhodocyclaceae bacterium
TCCACGCCGCGCGCGGCCAGCACGTCCAGCATGGCCAGGAAAGGCGCCAGCCCGGTGCCGCCGGCCAGGAACAACAGCGGCCGCACCACCTGGCGCAGATAAAAGCTGCCGTTCGGCCCGGCGAAGGCGATGGGCTGGCCGACCGCGGCCTCATCGGTCAGGAAACTGCTCATGCGCCCACCCGGCACATTGCGCACCACGAATTCCGCACGCGCCGCGCCCGGCGCGGAACTGAACGAATAGGCGCGCGCGAGCCCGGTGCCGGGAATTTCGACATTCACATACTGGCCGGGCAGAAAGTCCGGGCTCGCGCCGGCGTCCAGTTCTATCGCAAAGCCTATGGTCGTGGCGGACAGACGCTGTATCGCCGCGAGCTTGCCGGGGTGGCGCGATACGGCCGTCTTGCAGGCCGCCGACGACGCCGGAATGTGCACCACGCAATCCGAGCGCGGGCGCATCTGGCAGGCCAGTACGTAGCGCTGCGCAGCGTCTTCGGGCTTGAGCGCGTCTTCGATGTAGCTGGATTCCGGCATGTCGTAATGGCCGGATTCGCAATGCGCGCGGCAGGTGCCGCAGGCGCCGTCGCGGCAATCCAGCGGGATATTCACCTGCTGGCGGTAGGCCGCGTCGGCCAGGGTTTCGTCGGGGTTGCAGTGGATGAAACGGCTTACGCCATCTTCGAACTGCAGGGCGATGCTGTGGCTCATGATGCTGTCTCCTGCCCTCTCTGCGGGCTAGCGTTGCGGCCCCGCGCCGGCTTGCGCCGGCGCCCGCCTCACACGTGGTAAATGTCTATGACCTGGTGGATATAGTCGTTCTTCAGCACCACGTACTTGTCCATGATGCGCGGCGTGTCGCCGGCAAAATCGATCACGTAGCGCGATGCGCCGAAGTGGCTGTAATCCGTCTTGTAGCGATGACTGAGCGTGTGCCAGTTGAAGCGCACCGTGCAGCGGTCGCCGTCGCGCGACACCAGTTCCACATTGCTGAGGTTGTGGCTGGTGCGCGTATCCGGCGTGCTGGCGCTGGAGCGCTCGGTCTTGATGCGGAACACGCGGTCTTCCAGGCCCTGGCGGCTCGGGTAATAGATGAGCGATATTTCGCGCTCCGGGTCCGTTACCAGCGTGTCGTCGTCATCCCAGCTGGGCATCCAGAACTTCGCGTCGGGGTCGTAGCACTCCAGCCACTCGTCCCATTTTTCGTCGTCGAGCAGCCGGCTTTCGCGGTACAGGAAGGCCTGGATGTCGGCAATCTGTATGTCCTTCATTGCGCGCTCCCCTGCGCCGCGACGGCGCGTTTCATGACTTCCAGCCAGTAGCGGTGCTGCACCGTGTAGAGGCCCTCGTCCTCGGTCTTGATGCCGCTCATGACGGGCTTCAGTCCTATCGCCTGGGCGGCTTCGTCGGCGCCGTCTATCCAGTGGCCGGAGCCGCGGCACATGTCGTTCCATTCCAGCGCGGCACCGGCATAGCCCTGCTGGCAGGCGCGGAATTCTTCCAGGTCGTCCGGCGTGGCCATGCCGCTCACGTTGAAGAAGTCTTCGTACTGGCGGATGCGGCGCGCGCGCGCTTCCGGTGCCTCGCCCTTGGGCGCGATGCAGTAGATGGTGACTTCCGTGCGATCCACCGACAGCGGGCGCAACACGCGTATCTGCGAGCCGAACTGGTCCATCAGATACACGTTCGGGTACAGGCACAAGTTGCGCGAATGGCGGATCATCCAGTCGGCCGTGGCCTCGCCGCAGCGCTCGGCGAATTCGTCGCGGTGCGCGAAATTCGGCCGGTCTTCCGGATTGGCCCACTTGGTCCACAGCAGCATGTGGCCGTTTTCGAAGGCATAGAAGCCGCCGCCCTGTTTGCCCCATTTGCCGGCGTCCATGGCGCGGATTTTGTCCTCGCGCGCGTTCTGTTCCTTGCGGTGCTGGGTCGTGGCGGCATAGTTCCAATGCACGGCCGACACGTGGTAGCCGTCGGCGCCGTTTTCGGCCTGCAGCTTCCAGTTGCCTTCGAAGGTGTAAGTCGAGCTGCCGCGCAGCACTTCCAGGCCGTCCGTGGATTGGTCCACGATCATGTCGATGATTTTCGCGGCCTCACCGAGAAATTCCGCGAGCGGCGCCACGTCTTCGCGCAGGCTGCCGAACAGGAAGCCGCGGTAATTTTCGAAGCGCGCGAGCTTCTTGAGATCGTGCGAACCTTCTTTGTTGAAACAGTCCGGATAGCCGGCGCCTTCCGGGTCTTTCACCTTCAGCAGTTTGCCGCTGTTATTGAAAGTCCAGCCGTGAAAAGGGCAGGTGTAAGTGGCCTTGTTGCCGCGCTTGAAGCGGCACAGCATGGCGCCACGGTGGCTGCAGGCGTTGATGAAGGCATTCAGCTGGCCCTGGCGGTTGCGCGCGATAATGATGGGCTGGCGGCCGATGTAAGTCGTGTAATAGTCGTTGTTGTTGGGAATCTGGCTTTCGTGCGCCAGATAGATCCAGTTGCCTTCGAATATGTGCTGCATTTCCAGCTCGAACAGCTCCTCGTCGGTAAAGGCGCTGCGGTGCAGCCGGTAATCGCCGGTCGCGTGGTCCTCGATCAGCAATCCGTCCAGGGATTTGGGACGGCGCGCGGGCATGCGGCGTAGGGGTTGCATAAAATGTCTCCTCCGGTGGGGTGGCGGGCGTGTGCGATCAGGCGGCGGCGCGCAGAGGCGTTACCGGTGCCGCGGCTGCGGCGGCGCGGCGGCGGTCCACTTCGTTGGCCGGCACGGCCTGCTTGTCCGCCAGCAACGTGAAGTCGAAGTCGATGCAGGCGTAGGGGCGATCCAGGCCCTTTTCCGCCAGCAAGTCCGCCGCGGATACGCGCTGCACGGGCGGCACCAGGCCTTCGCGGCTGGCGAAGGCGAAGTCGTCCCACAGGTATTCGTCGCCGTCGATGTTGATCTGCGTGGTGAGCTTGCGATGGCCCGGCGCCGTCACGAAAAAGTGGATGTGCGCGGGGCGGCGGCCATGGCGGCCGAGCTGGTCGAGCAGGCGCTGCGTGCTGCCTCCGGGCGGGCAACCATAGCCCATGGGCATGATGCTGCGGAACTGGTAGCGGCCGGCGGCGTCGGTCACGATGCTGCGGCGCAGGTTGAAGTCGCTCTGGGTTTTGTCGAAGAACGAATAGTTGCCCAGCAGGTTGGCGTGCCACACTTCCACCTTGGCGCCGGCGAGCGGCTTGCCGTCGTCGCCATATACGGTGCCCTGCATGAACAGCACTTCGCCGGCATCAAGCTCGCTGCCGTCGTCGAGCCTGGCAAACCCTACGGATTCGGGCGCGCCGGCCACGTACAGCGGACCTTCGATGGCGCGCGGCGTGCCGCCGGTGAGTCCGGCACGGGCGTCGGCTTCGTCCTGGCGCATGTCGATGAAGCGCTCCAGGCCGATACCGGGCGCGAGCAGGCCCAGTTCGCTGGCGGCACCGGCGTCGTTGAAATATTCGATGCCCTTCCAGATTTCCGTGGGCGTCAGATCCAGATCTTCGATGGCTTTGAACAGATCGCCGATCAGGCGCACGGTCACTTGCTGG
>JAEUNN010000914.1 GCA_016791085.1 Rhodocyclaceae bacterium
CACGCGCTCGACGCCGGCGCGGTTGTACCAGCTGCGGTCGAACAGGACGATTTCGCCGGCGGCCGGCAGGTGGGGCACATAGCGCTGGAAATACCATTGCGTGCGTTCGCGCTCGGACGGGGCGGGCAGGGCCGCGACGCGGCACACGCGCGGATTGAGGCGCTGCGTGATGCGCTTGATCGCGCCGCCCTTGCCGGCGGCGTCACGCCCTTCGAACAGCACCACCAGCTTGAGCCGCGCATGCACCACCCAGTCCTGCAATCTGACCAGTTCGCCTTGCAGGCGGAACAGCTCGCGGAAGTAGCGCCGGCGGTCCATGCCGGCGGCGTCGGAAGTTGGGGCGGTGGCCTCGGCGAACAGCGCGTCCAGCCGTTCGTCGTCGACTTCCATTTCCAGTTCTTCGTCGAAACTGTCCAGCAGTTCGGCCTGCATGCGGCGCGCGTAGTCGTCGGGCGGTGGAGGAGATAGGTCTGCCATGCCTGCTCCAGTTTTCGGTTGGTCGGTCAATCGGTCGCGGGCTGTCTGCACTGTCCGCGGCGCCGGGCTGCGGACCGGGCGCCGGCCGCCATGGCGCTGGGGGGCCGCGGTAGTTCTGCGTTTCGGCCACCTGGCCCTTGCCTGTCCGACACCTGCGTTAAGGTGCCGGGGCCGGCGCAAGTGCAAGCTGTGCCATGGCGGCCCCGAGCAATGGCGGGCAGTTCCCTTGTTCCGATAATGGAGACTATCGCCTCTAAGTTACGAATTTCTTACATGCGCCGGTTGCCGCAGTCGATTTGCCGGCCTGGCCTGCCGTGCGCGCGGGTCAGGCACGATTCAGGGCCGGGTGGTAAGCCGGCGAGTCGCGGCTTGGCGCGGTTATCACCTGGCGCTGCGGGCTGGCCGTAAGCTGGCGGCGTGCCAGGCGGCCGGCGCGACGAGTGAGCAGGGGCCGGCGCGGCCGCAACGCCGGCATGCGCGTGCAAATTGCGGTTGACGACTCGATCACGCAAGATTTTCGCGTTTGCAGGTAGACTTTGCAGCCTTGCCCGCTCGGGCAGGACTGCGCCATCGCGCCGGGTTTTCCCGGCATTTTTCCTTTTACCGTGAGACCGCACACATCATGAGCCAACCGCAATCGGCCTCGCCGGGTGGGCAAACGCCCCGGCATCGCGCGCGCCGGCTGGTCGAGGTCGATGCGCTGCGTGGTATCGCGGCGCTGGCGGTGGTTTTTTTCCATTACACCACGCGATTCGACCAGTTGTACCCCGGCTATGAGCCGCCCAGCCTGGCGATGCCACTGGGCCATTACGGCGTGAACCTGTTTTTCATCATCAGCGGCTTCGTGATTTTCATGACGCTGGACCGTACCTCGCGCCCGATGGATTTCGTCATGTCGCGCTTCAGCCGGCTGTTTCCGGCTTACTGGACGGCCATCGTGCTGACTTTCGTGGTTACGCACCAGCTCGGTCTGCCGGGCAAGCTGGTCGGCCTGGATACGCTGCTGGTCAATGTCACGATGATCCAGGGCCTCTTGGGGTTCGGCCACGTGGATGGCGTGTACTGGACGCTGGAAGTCGAATTGCTGTTTTACGCC
>JAEUNN010000948.1 GCA_016791085.1 Rhodocyclaceae bacterium
CATCCCTTTGCTGGCCTTGAATTCCGGCGCGTTCGGCGAGCACCGCGACGACTATCTGCGCGCCGGCATCAACGCCAGCATTCCGCAACCGATAACTCCGGCGCTGCTGCGGCAAATCGTGCTGGAATGGCTGTCCGAGGCAAATCCGGCGCATCCGTAGGGGATCGGCATCGCCCTGGCCGGGTCGCTGCGGGCCGGGCTCAACTTGACGTTAGTCAAACGATCGATGCGTATGGCATGGTGCCCGACCGCGCCACTATCGCCTTGCACCTACCCGACACCGGCACCTCAGGCGACAAACCGCCTTGCCGAACGCGCGCCTCGTCCAGCGCGTAAAGCGGCCATGCCGGCGCCCCGGCGCGCCGGCCCCGGCACCCTGGACGGCAAGGCATACGGCCGTTTGCGGGCGCTCCGGCCGGCATAAATTACTGTCGCCGCCCGGCGCGGCGCCAGGCACGACAAGCGGCCACGCAATACGCGGCCTCGCGCATCCGCCACCCGCGGTGTTGGCTGCCGGACCTTCATGCGCCGCCTAAAGTTTTGCCGCAGCGGCCGATATACACATCGATCGTCATCAAACAGCCTGTCCCGCCAGCGGGAGCAGAAACACGCCCGGGAGCACCAATTGAAAACCATATTGCTGGTGGATGACTCCACCACCATTCTGATCAGCATATCGGCGGTGTTGCGCAAAGCCGAGTATGCGGTCGAAAAGGCCGCCAGCGCGGAAGAAGCGCTCACGCGCATGAAGGGCGGCAACCTCAAGCCCGACCTGCTCATCACCGACCTCAACATGCCGGGCATGAACGGCATCGACTTCATCAAGCAGGTGCGCCAACTGGCGGGTCTGCGCTTCATGCCCATCCTGTTCCTGACCACCGAGTCGCAGCAAACCAAGCGCGCGGAAGCCAAGGCGGCCGGCGCCTCGGGCTGGATCGTGAAACCTGCCAAAGCCGAAGAGCTGCTGGCGGCCATCAAGATGGTCATGCGCTGACAATGTCCGACGACGCCTACGGCCGCTATCTGCAGTACGTGTCGGTCGACCAGATCTACCGGCGCCAAATCCTGTACATGGTCACGGCGGCGGTCATCACGGCCGTGCTGGGCGGCGCCATCGTGTATCTGGCGCACGACAGTTTCAGCCATTTTCTGCTCGTGACATTGGGGCTGTCGCCCGCGTTCGGCACCGCCCTGGGTTGCGTGCTGATGATCGCGACGGCTTTCGGCGCGCAGCGGCTAAGTTCGCTGATCGTGTTCCGCGACGTGAATTTCGGACTTAAACCCATACTGGCCATGTTGGCGCAGGAGCGCGGCGCGCTGCAGGAATCGATCGGCTATGTGGCCGGCGAGCTGGCGCGCTGGCCGCATTTTTCGGGTGTGCTGCGCAGCCACCTGGATGCCATCGCGGCCGACACCGAAAGGGCCAGCCTGCAGCTATCCGAACAGTTCCAGGCGATAGACCGCAGCGTCGCAGAACTTGGCGAATTCGTCGCGCAGAACGCCGCCCGCTCGAATGCGCTGGCGGCGGAATCCGGCGAGCGCATCGAAGCCAACCGGGCCCACATCGCGCGCCTGGAAGCTTACATACGCGAGCGCATGGACCAGTCCGGCCGGGACCGCGAGCGCGTGGCCGTGGTGGTGCGGGAAATCCGCTCGCTGCAAAGTTTCGTGCAGCTCGTGCGCAGCATTTCCGGGCAGACCAATTTTCTCGCGCTCAATGCCGCCATCGAGGCGGCGCGTGCCGGCGAAGCCGGCCGCGGCTTTGCCGTGGTGGCGGACGAAGTGCGCAAACTGTCGGTGGAAACCGACACCGCCGTGCATAAGATCAGCCAGGGCATAGATAGCACCAGTCAGTCCATACAGAGCCAGTTCGCCGACACCCTGTCCGACGGCGTCGTGGACAGCGAAAAAGCCGCCCTGGAGGAATTCGCGCGCCAACTGGCCGAGTTGTCGGCCGGCTACAACCAGATCGTCCAGGAAAACCTGGCCGTCATGGCGGAAATACGGCGCACCAGCGACACCCTGGCGCAGGGCTTCATGGATGCCATGGCCGGGCTGCAGTTCCAGGACGTGGTGCGGCAACAGGCGGAACAGGTCGCCACGGCGCTGGAGCGGCTGGACGTCCATGCCAAGGCGCTGGCGCAAAAGCTGCGCGAACCCGAGTCGCAACTTCCGGCCGACATGGCGAATTTCGACCGCCAGCTCGAGCAGCTGTTCGCCAGCTATGTCATGGATGCACAGCGCAGCCGCCACCAGGCTGCGGCCGGCACGGCGCAGGCCGGGGCTGCGCCGCAGGTTTCGGCATTGCCCAAAGTGGAACTTTTCTGACTTCCGGTCATGAGCGCGATACGACAAATTCTGCTCGAGCAGGAACTCACCATTTACAACGCCGCAGAAATCCGCCAGTGCCTGGCGGCGGCGTTGGCGCAACACGATGGCGTGGAGCTCGACCTGTCCAAAGTTTGCGAAATGGACTGCGCCGGCGTGCAGCTGCTGCTGTTCCTGAAGAAAGAAGCGCAACGGCTGGGCAAACAGGCGCGCATCGTGGGCCACAGTCCGGAAGTCCGGGAAACCATAGATTTCCTGAATCTGGCCGCGCGACTGGGCGACCCGGTCGTGCTACCGCCCGCCCACTGATACGACGGCCCCCTACACCATGGAAGAACTGACCGGCGCCTTCATCGCGGAATCGCGCGAACAGTTGGCCGAAATGGAAGCCGGACTGCTGGCCCTGGAGCAGCATCCGGACGATGCCGCCAGCCTGGGCGCGGTGTTCCGCGCCGCCCACACCATCAAGGGCGCGGCCGGCGTGGTGGAATGCGAGTACATAGAAAATTTCACACACCAGCTGGAAAGCGTGCTGGACCGGCTGCGCAACGGCGAACTGGCCGTCACGCTGGATCTGATCACGCTGTTGCTGCGCTGCATAGATCACATCGGCAAGCTGCTGCAGGTGTTCGCCGACGGCCTGCCGGCACCGTCCGACGCAATCCTGGCGGCGGGCAGCGACCTTACGGCCGCGCTGCGCGCCTTCGATCGTAACGTCCAGCCGCCGGACCTGACGGAGCCGCCGCGTCCACTCGAAAAAAGCGGCGGCGGCCCCATGGCCACCGACAACTGGCACATATCCGTGCGCTTCGACCCGGGCGTGCTGAAAAACGGCATGGACCCCCTGTCCTTCCTGCGCTATCTGGTCACGCTGGGCGACATCGTCGGTATCGAAACCCTGGACGACGCCATGCCGACCGGCGACGACATGGACCCGGAAGCCTGTTACCTGGGCTTTGAAATACGCTTTCAGTCGCGCGCCAGCAAAGCCGAAATCGAAGCCGTATTCGCCTTCGTGCAGGACGACTGCAGCTTGCGCATCCTGCCGCCCGACAGCAAGCTGGGCGAATTTGTCGAACTGATGCGCACGCTGCCCGAGGACGAGTTGCGCCTGGGCGAAATACTCGTGCGCATCGGTGCGCTGACCCAGGCGGAACTGGACGCCGGCCTGAACCGCCAGGCCGAACCGGCGGCTGCGGCAGACCCGGCAGACCCGGCGGACCCGGCGGGTGCGGCGGGTGCGGCACTCAAACTGGGCGAAGTGCTGGTCGAACAGGGCATGGTTCAGCCCGAAGTGGTCGATGCGGCGGTGGCACGGCAAACCCAGGTCAGCCAAAAAAAGGCCGCCGAGGCGCGCATGTTGCGCGTACACGCGGACAAACTGGATCAGCTCATTTCCATGGTCGGCGAACTGGTGATCGCGGGTGCCTCCACCCAGTTGCTGGCACGCGCGCACGGCGGCGAAATCGTGGAAGCCACCTCCATCCTGTCGCGCCTGGTCGAAAACATCCGCGATTCGGCCCTGCAGTTGCGCATGGTGCAAATAGGCGAAACCTTCAGCCGCTTTCACCGCGTGGTGCGCGACGTGAGCAAGGAACTGGGCAAGGACATAGAACTCGTGGTGCGCGGCGGCGAAACCGAACTGGACAAATCGCTGGTCGAAAAGCTGGGCGATCCGCTCATGCACCTGGTGCGCAACGGGCTGGACCACGGCATAGAAGCCGCGGACCTTCGGCTCGCGCGCGGCAAACCGGCGCGCGGCACGCTCACGCTGGACGCCCGGCACGATTCCGGCAGCGTGGTCATACAAGTCAGCGACGACGGCGGCGGTCTCGACAAGGAACGCATACGCGCCAAGGCGCTGCAGCGCGGCCTGATCCAGCCTTCGCAAACGCTCTCCGACCAGGAAATCGTCAATCTGATTTTCGAGGCCGGCTTTTCCACTGCCGAGAGCGTATCCAACCTGTCCGGCCGCGGCGTCGGCATGGACGTGGTGAAACGCAACATACAGGCCCTGCGCGGCAGCGTGGATGTCAGTTCCGAAGCCGGCCAGGGCTGCACCTTCACGATACGGCTGCCGCTCACGCTGGCCATCATCGACGGCTTTCTGGTCGAAGTGGGCAAGGCGTCCTACGTGATTCCGCTCGAGTCGGTGGTCGAATGCCTGGAACTGCGCGACGTGCCGGCACGCCGCGACTACCTGAATTTACGCGGCCAGGTGCTGCCTTTCATACGCCTGCGCGAGGCCTTCGCCATACAGGACGCGCCCGCGGGGCGCGAAAGCGTGGTGGTGATCCAGTTCGCCGGGCAGCGTGCGGG
>JAEUNN010001030.1 GCA_016791085.1 Rhodocyclaceae bacterium
ACGCACTCGGGAATGTTGGTCACGGACTTCTGCAATGCACTGTCTAGCGAAACTGCCATGAGTCATCCTTTCACTGTTTGGGGCTGGCTTCGACACCCGGTGTCGCCTGGCGGCGATCATTTCGAGCCCGGTCGGGCGCGGGGGCCGGTCGGGCGATACGCCCGGTACGCAAATCATCGGCAAACGACTGCAGGAACTTGAGCTGCAGTTCGGATTGTACCCAGCGCGGCTCTATATTCCTTATTGCCTCGAGCGCACCAAGTGCATTATTGCCTTCCCAGATCAGATAACACGCCAGAATCGTGCCGGTGCGGCCCAGGCCCGCCAGGCAATGTACTGCCACCACGCGCTCGGCGCCGATAAGTTCGTCGAGCGTGGTGCAGATTTGCAATGCCTGCGTGCTGTCGGGCGCATGCATGTCGGGAATCGGGAACCAGCGCGCCGCGATGCCGTATTTGCGCAGCATGGCGGCATCGAGCGGGGTTTCGGTCAGCGTGAGCAAGGTATCCACGCCTACCCGGCGCAGCAGGCGCAGGTCGTAGCCCAGGTCGTGCACCACGCCGGGCATGGGCGTGCCGGCCAGGCGTCCTTTCAGAAGCCACAGAAAACCGCGCGGCCCGAACGAATCGGGCACATAGTCGCGCGCTTCGGGAGGAAGCGGCGGGGGCGGCAATACGCCTTCGTCGAGATCGTCCGAAACGGCATCCGGCGCCGGCACGGCACAACTGCCGCTGCGTACGAAATCGCGTCCGGCGTCGCTACGCGGGTGGGCAAAAAAGCTGTCCGTGCCCTGCGCTTCCATGACCCGCCCGCCCGCGATCAGTACCGTGCTGCCGCCCAGACGGTGGGCCTCCTGCTGGTTGTGCAGCACCACCAGCAAAGCGCGCCGCTCGCCCTCCGCGGCGAGAAAATCGAGTATGCAGGCGGCCTGGTCCGGCTCCAGGCCGGCGGTGGGTTCATCCACCATGAGCAGGCGCGGTCCGGCCGCGCACAGGCGCAGGATGGCAAGTTGCCGCTGCTGCCACAGCGGCAGTTCGGACACTTGCGCGTCCAGGCGTTCGACCAGGTCGGCCAGCCCTGCGCGCTGCAACAGGCGCTGCACCAGTGCGCGCTGTTCCGGGCGCGTCAGCGCGGCGCGCTCGGGCAGATGGGTAATCACGTTTTCCAGCACCGAACTCATGAGCAGGCGCGCGCTTTGCGCCACCATTGCGGGCGCATCGCGTGCGCCCCAAGGTTCGCCCAGGTAGTCCGCACGGCCCCAGGTGCGCAAGGACGGATTGGCGCCATTGGAACCCGCCAGGGTACGCAGCAGTGTGGATTTGCCGGTGCCGGCCGGGCCCATGAGCACCGTTACGCCGCGCTCGGGAACATCCAGATCGATGCTCGCGAGCACCACGCGCTCGCCAAAGGCGATACCGAAACCGCGCAGGCTGAGCGTCATGGCACGCGTGTCGGGGGAATTGCTCGTCATGTTCGCTCCTTGCTTGGACTGCATCGGCAGGTGGCCGCCAAAGTTGATGCCAGCGGGGTGGGCGCGATGTCGCAAAAATGGACTGCGGCGCAGCGCCGCGACCGGCCGGCGCCGTGGCGGCGCGCCACCCGAGCCGCGGTGCCAGCTTCAGGCGCGCAACAACAACAGCGTGGTGGCGAGCCAGGCGGCGCCCGAGGCGATGATGTGCCAGTCGCCCACGACTTCCTGCGCCGGGTCGCCGCCGCCGCCACGTTGGTGCAGCAGGTAGAGGTAGCGGAACATGCCGTACAGCACGAAAGGTATCGTATAGACTAGTTTGTCGGTTCCGTGCAGTGCGACGGTGTCCGGGCTCACCGTGTAGAGGCAGTACGCAACCAGCACGCCGGCTGCGGTGACGGCGATCATCTGGTCCAGCAGGCCTTCGGAATAGTGTTCCAGCACGCGGCGGTGGTTGCCGCCGGCATCTTCGAGCAACATCAGTTCCGCGCGCCGCTTGGCGAAGCCCAGGAATAGCGTGAGCAGCAGGCCGCACAGCAACAACCATTGCGAAGGCGGAATGCCTATGCCCAGCGTGCCGGCCAATATGCGCAACATGAATCCGGATGCGATCAGGAATACGTCCAGGATGACCACGTGCTTGAGGCCATGGCTGTAGGCCACCTGCAGCAGCAGATAGCCGACCAGCAGCATGACCAGGTGTTTGCCGCAGAGGCTCGCCAGCAGCATGCCGCCCAGGAAGCAGGCCGAGGCGATGGCATAGCCGGCCTGCGGCGAAATTGCGCCGCTTGCCACCGGGCGGCGGCTTTTTTTAGGGTGGGCGCGGTCTTCCACGCGGTCGGCGATGTCATTGAGCGCATACACCGTACTCGATGTGAGGCAGAAGGCCGCGAACGCCAGCAGCGCGGACTGCAGCAGTTGCGGGTCGTTCCAGGCGTGGCCGAACAGCAGGCCGACGAACACGAAACTGTTCTTGATCCACTGGTGGGGACGCAACAGGCGCAGCCAGGCGGGCATCAGTGTTCCTTGCGGCAGGCTCGGTCCGGAAAATAACGGTCGCAAAAATAGCAGCGCCCGCGCGGCAGCCAGTGCGGTATCGCATACCAGTGCCGGCGCGCAGGCTCCAGCACGGCCTCGCGATAATCGCCATAGCGGAAGCCATATCCGAGCACGATCCAGTAGCGGGCGCCATGTTCTTCAAAGCTTTCGACCTCGGTGCGCTCGAAATAGGGCGAAAATTTGCCGATATCGGGCTTGCCTTTGAGCAGGAGCGCGATATTGCGACCGTCCATGGCGCGGAAGTCGGTCAGTATGTCGTCGTGGCGGGCATGGCTGGACGCCGGTCCGAACACGAAAAAATACCGCCCGGCGTTGTAGGACAGCGTGACCGCCGGGGAGTACCCGTCGGTGGCCCACAGCCAGTCGCGGTAAGGTTCCATGTGGCGCAGCAAGGCGTCGGCCTTCACGGTCAGCACGATGCCATCGTAGATGCGCGTTTTGCTCCAACGTTCCACCGGGTTGGCGGCAATCGTGACGATGAGGAGCACGTGCAGCAGCGCGAACGCCATGAAAAAGCGCGTGAGCCCCGGCAATTTTTCGCGCGGCAGCGCCAGCGCGCAAAGTATGAAAAACGGCGGCAGGAAAGACAGCACCCAGTGCATGCCTATGGTTTTGACCGGCGACATGAGCGCGAACAGCGCAAGCGGCAGCGCCGCCGCACAGGCATACAGCCGCCCCGGCGCTTCCGCCGCGACTTCGCCCAGGCGCGCGCGCGCACGCCAGGCCTGCCACAGCAAGGGCGGGGTGAGCAGGTACACCATCATGACCACGTAGAGCGGCGGCGTGCCCCATGAAAAACCCGATTGATCGTGCCGATTGATCAGGTTGAACATGAAATTGGCCCAGCAGTGGTCCCAGTTCCACCAGATATTGATGGCGAACAGGGCGGCCGACAGGGTTGCCGCGAGCGCCAGGCCGGCCAGGCGCCGCAGCGTGGGGCGCAGCAATACCGCGGCCGCAAACGCCAGCGCGAGCATGCCGGCAAAATACTTGGA
>JAEUNN010001132.1 GCA_016791085.1 Rhodocyclaceae bacterium
GTACTTGTTCGGATGCACGGCCGGGTTGCTGTCGGACGACTTGATGAGCGAGCGGATGGCCGTGGGCGCCGTGTAGAACACGTTCACCTTGTGATCCTGGATCATTTTCCAGAAGCGGCCGGCGTCCGGATAGGTGGGCACGCCTTCGAACACGATGCTGGTGGAGCCGCAGGCAAGCGGGCCGTAGGTGATGTAGGTGTGGCCGGTCACCCAGCCGATGTCGGCGGTACACCAGTACACGTCGGACGGCTTGATGTCGAAGGTCCACTTCATCGTGAGCACGGCATGCAGCAGGTAGCCGCCGGTGCAGTGCTGCACGCCCTTGGGCTTGCCGGTCGAACCCGAGGTGTAGAGCAGGAACAGCGGATGTTCGGCTTCCACCCATTCCGGTTCGCAGTTTTCGGACTGGCCGGACACCACGTCATCCCACCACAGGTCGCGGCCGGCGACCATGTTGCAGGCGCCGCCGGTGCGCTTGACGACCAGCACGTTGCGGACTTTTTCGCAGCCGCCCATGGAGAAAGCTTCGTCGACGATGGGCTTGAGCGGAATGTTCTTGCCGCCGCGGCACTGTTCGTCGGAAGTGATGACCGCCACCGCTTCGGCGTCGCTCACGCGGTCGCGCAGCGATTGCGCGGAAAAGCCGCCGAACACCACCGAGTGCGTGGCACCGATGCGCGCGCAGGCCTGCATGGCCACCACGCCTTCGATGGACATGGGCAGGTAGATGACGACGCGGTCGCCCTTCTTGACGCCCAGGGATTTCAGCGCGTTGGCGGCCTTGCTGACACGCGCCAGCATTTGCGAATAGGTAACCTTGGTGACTTCGCCACCGTCGGATTCGAAAATGATGGCAACCTTGTCGCCCAGACCGGCTTCGACGTTACGGTCGAGGCAGTTGTACGAAACATTGAGCTTGCCGTCTTCGAACCAGCGGAAGAACGGCGCTTCCGACTCGTTCAGGACCTTGGTGAAAGGCTCTTTCCAGGTTACGTGCTCGCGTGCCAGCCGCGCCCAGTAACCTTCATAATCCCGCTCCGCCTCGGCAACCAATGCCTTGTATGCGTCCATGCCGGACACGGCGGCATTTTTCTGCATTTCCTCA
>JAEUNN010001190.1 GCA_016791085.1 Rhodocyclaceae bacterium
CCAGATGTGAATCGCGGGCCGGTCCTGCGCGCGGAAATTGTTTGTTTCCGGCATCAAATTCGATGAAACGCAGTTTATACCCCTACAACAGTAGGGTTATTGATCGAGGTCAAAAGCGCGCCGGATAGGCGCAGGATGCGCGGAAATGCTTCAGGTGCGGGGGGGAGGCGGGGCTTGACCGGCGGCGTCCGGATCGGTTTTGGCGGCGTCTTCGGCCGGGGCGCGGTCGTCGTCCATGACCACGCGATAGGCGGGACCTTCCAGGTCGTCGAACTGGCCGCTGCGCAGCGACCACCAGAACACCACGCCGATCAGGAACACCAGCACGATGGACAGTGGAATCAGCAGGTACATGATTTCCATCAGTCGCGCCCCTTTCCGGCTGCCGCCCGGCGCCGTGCGGACTGCAGGCGCAAAGCATTGAACACGACCAGCGCGGAACTTGCCGACATGCCTATGCCGGCCATCCAGGGCGTGACCCACCCTGCCATCGCGAGCGGAATGGCGCCGAAGTTATAGCCGAAAGACCAGCCCAGGTTCTGCCGGATCACCCGCATGGCGCGGCGCGCGAGGCGCCAGCCGGTCAGCAGCGGGGCCAGCGATTCGGCCAGCAGCACCACGTCGCCCTGGGTACGCGCGAGCTCGGTGCCGCTGCCCATCGCCACCGACACCTGGGCCTGCGCCAGCACCGGGGCATCGTTGATGCCGTCGCCTACCATCGCCACCACGGCGCCAGTGGCCTGCAGGTTTTCGATGAATTCGCGCTTGGCGGCCGGCGTGAGGCCGCCGTGCACATCGGCGATGCCTAGCTGTTCGCCCAGCACCAACGCGCTGGCAGGGCTGTCGCCGGACAGGATGTACACCTTGATGCCGTCGGCCTTGAGCCCGTCCATCAACTCGCGCGCACCGGGACGCAGTTCGTCGGCCAGGCGGAATGCCGCAATCCAGCCGCGTTCGTCGCCCAGCGCCACCAACGTGGCCGCGCCGGAGCCGCGCTGTTTCGGTTCCGGCCAGGGCTTGCCGTGCAGTTCCGCCACGAACGCGGGCCGCCCTATGCGTACGCGCATGCACGCATAGCGCGCTTCCATGCCCTGCCCCGGCGTAGCGTGCAGGCCCTCCAGTTCGGGCAGGCTGGCGGCGGCCGGCACCTCGGCTTCCAGCGCGCGGCCTATGGCATGGCCGCTGCCGTGTTCGAGCGCAGCAGCCAGCGCCAGCGCGCGCCCCGGGTCGCCGCGATACACCTCGAAACTGGCAAGGCGCATGCGGCCCAGCGTGAGCGTGCCGGTCTTGTCGAAGGCGACATGGGTGGCGCGCGCCAGGGTTTCGATCGCGTGCGCGCGCGTGACCAGGACGCCCAGCCCGGAAAGCGCGGCCGTGGCGCTGGATAGCGCGGCCGGCGTCGCCAGGGACAACGCGCAAGGGCAACTCACTACCAGCACCGCGACGAATACTTGTAGCGCGCGCGACGCGTCGAACCACAGCCAGAAGCCCGCCGTGACCGCCGCCAACACCAGCAAGGCGAGCACGAAGCGGCTCGCCACGCGGTCCGCCATTTGCGCGAGGCGCGGCTTTTCCTGCGCCGCGCGCTCCATCAGCTGCACGATGGCGGCCAGCCGCGTCTGTTCGCCCACGCGCAGCACGCGCATCACGAGTGGACTGGCGACATTCACGGCGCCGCCGGTGACCGCGTCGCCCGGCTGTTTCGGAATCGGGCTGGATTCCCCGGTGAGCAGCGACTCGTCGGTCTGGCTAAGCCCTTCCACCACCACCCCGTCGGCCGGAATGGTGGCGCCGGCCTCGATCAGCACATGATCGCCGGGAGCGAGCGCATTGACCGCCACCTGTTCCACCTGGCGCGCCGGCCAGGCCGACAGGCGCTGCGCCAGCGCCGGCACCGCGCGCGACAGGGCTTCCACGCCGCGCACCGCGCGCTGGCGTGCCACCAGTTCGAAATAGCGGCCGCCCAGCAGGAAAAACACGAACATGGTGACCGAATCGAAATACACGGCGCCCGAGGACCGGAA
>JAEUNN010001228.1 GCA_016791085.1 Rhodocyclaceae bacterium
GTGTAATAATGCGAGCCGGCGCGGCAGCCGGCCGTGCATCCGTCCGTTTCCTTCAACTCACAGGGAGTAGGTCATGTCGATGAACCCGGAACAGTTTTCCGATCTGCAGAAGAAAAACCTGGAAGTGGCCATGCGCCTCGCCCAGCTGTCGATCGAAAACTCGCAGCGCATCATGCAACTGCAGGTCGATACGGCGCGCGCGCTCATGGAAGACAGCTTGCAAGGCGCCAAGGCATTGAGCGAAGCCAAGGACCCGAACGATCAGGTCAGCCTGCGCGCCTCGCTGGCCCAGAACACCACCGAAAGAATGATGGGCTGCGCGCGCCAGATCGCGCAGATCGCTTCCGAAACGCAGCAGGAACTGGGCAAACTGGTTGGCACCCAGCTCACCGGCGGCGGCAAGGAGTGGATGGAAGCCGTGCAAAAAATGTTCGCCAACGCGCCCTTCACGAAGCCGGAAGCCATGAACACCCTGCCCGGCGTGCAGGAAGCCATGGACGGCATGCGCAATGCGTTCGAACAGATGACCAAAATGTCGCAGGAAGCGCTCTCCAAACTGCCCGGCATGGCGGCCATGACGCCGCCGGCGGCCAAGCCCACCGGTCGCGGCAAGAAGGAATAAGTCCTCTCGTTGCGATAAAAAAGCGGCCCGCGGGCCGCTTTTTTCATTGGGTGCCGTGCCTGGACTCGAGTGCCTGCCCAGAGCGCCGCCGCAACGTTCACTCGCGCCAGCGCGCCGCCGCGTCGTCGTCGGAAGTTTTGGCTTCGACCCAGCGCTGGCCGTCCGGCGTGCTTTCCTTTTTCCAGAACGGCGCCTGCGTCTTCAGGTAATCCATGATGAATTCGCAGGCCGCGAATGCCTCGCCGCGGTGTGCCCCGATCACCACCACCAGCACGATGCGATCACCCGGCCGCAGTTCGCCGTAGCGGTGGATCACCAGCGTATCGAGTATGTTCCAGCGCCGGCCGGCCTGCTGCACGATGTCCTCGAGCGCGGCTTCGGTCATGCCGGGATAGTGCTCCAGCGTCATCGCCGCGACGCCGCGCCCATCGTTGGCCGCGCGCACCAGGCCGACGAAACTTGCACAGGCGCCGACATCCAGACGCCCGGCGCAGAGCGCGTCCATTTCCGCGCCGGGATCGAAATTTTCGCGCTGTACACGTACCGTCATGTCAGCCTCCGGTCACGGGCGGGAAAAACGCGACTTCGTCGCCGTCGGCGAGCGGCGTATCGGCGCCGCCCATGCGCTGGTTCACCGCCACGCGCAGATTGCGCACGCTGGTGAGCGCTTCCCAGGCGCCGCCGCGGCCGGCCAGGTGGGCGCGCAGCGCACCCGCGGTGGCCACGCCGGGCGGCAGGTCCAGGCGTTCTTCGGCACGGTCCAGGCGCTCCCGCAGCGCCGCGAAATAAAGAATTTTGACGGTCATGGACATCACTTGAGCAAATCGGAAAAGGCCAGGAAACGCACGCGCTCGCCGCGTACGATGGCATGGCCCGGAGGATTGTCGATCAGGCCGTCGGCCCAGGCCATCGAGGTGAGCACACCGGAACTTTGATTCGGAAACAATTCCAGCGTGCCGCCGGCCGTCACGCGCGCGCGCAGAAATTCGCGCCGCGCGTCCGGCTTGGGCCAGTCGAAAGCGGCTTCCATGCTGCGCGCGGCCGGCAGCACCGCGCTGCAACCCGCCATTTTCAGGATGAGCGGGCGCACCAGCAGCAGAAAGGTCACGAAACTCGACACCGGATTGCCCGGCAGCCCGACGAAAGCCGCCTTGCGCCCGGTGCCGCGCACATGCCCGAAGGCGAGCGGGCGGCCCGGCTTGATGGCGATTTTCCAGCTATCCAGTTCGCCTTCGGCCATTACCGCCGGCTTGATGTGGTCTTCTTCGCCGGCCGACACGCCGCCGCTCGTCACGATGAGGTCGGCGCGCTCGGCCGCCGCGCGCAACACCGCGCGGGTGGCATCGAGCTGGTCCGGCACGATGCCGAAATCTTCCACCACGCAGCCCATGCCTTCGATGAGCGCACGCAAGGTGTAGCGGTTGGAGTTGTAAATGGCGCCGGGCGGCAGCGGCTCACCCGGCATGACCAGTTCGTCGCCGGTAAAAAAGCAGGCCACCTTGAGCGGCGCGCGTACCGGCAGCACGGCCAGTCCCACCGATGCCGCCAACCCGACTTCGGCCGGCCCCAGCCGCGTGCCGGCCGCCAGCACCTCGGCCCCGGCGCGTATGTCTTCACCCGCGCGGCGTATCCATTCCCCCGCCGCAGGGCGGTGGTTCACGATGACGGTATCGCCATCGCGCTCGCACAATTCCTGCATCACGATCGCGTCGGCGCCGGGCGGCACCGGGGCGCCCGTGAATATGCGCGCCACGCTGCCGGGGCCGAGCGGCTGCGGCAGGCTGCCGGCCGGAATGCGCTGGCTCACCGGCAGGCGCGCGCCGGGTGCGGCGACATCGGCCGTGCAGAGCGCATAGCCATCCATGGCGCTATTGTCGAGTGGCGGTACGTTCAGCCCGGAATATTGCGCGGCAGCCAGCACGCGGCCGCACGCGGCGAGCGTGGAAACCTGCTCCACGGCCGCTTCCGGCACTACCGCGAGCAAACGTTCCAGGGCCTGTTCGAGCGTGATTTGCTGATTCATGTCACGAAGGGGTCAGGGAAAAAATTAGGCTTCAATTGCGCTTTTCCAGCCCCAGATAATCGACTATCCAGGTTGCGATAGCGGCCACGTCCTGCAGATCGAAGCGCGGCAGCGGCGCTTCCAGCGGCACGTCGGTGGCGAGCGCGATCACATGCGGGTTTTCCGGATACAGCAAGGGCTTGCCCAGTGCGGGGCGGTGCACTTCGAGCTTGGGCAGCGCGCTGGACTTGAATCCTTCCACGAGCACCAGATCGCACGGACCCAGCACTTCGAGCTGTTGTTCCAGCGAGGGTTCGGGACGGCCGCGCAATTCGTGCATGAGCACCCAGCGCTTGTCGGATGCCAGCAGCAGTTCGGTGCAGCCGGCCTCGCGCAGGCGCCAGGAATCTTTGCCGGGCCGGTCGATATCGAAACCCGCGTGGGCGTGCTTGATGAGCGACACGCTGAGGCCCCAGCCCGTAAATTGCGGAATGAGGCGTTCGAGCAGCGTGGTTTTGCCGGCGCCGCTATAGCCGGCTATGCCGAATGCTTTCATGCCAGCTCCAGCAGTTTCGCGTCTGCCGGCAGGGCGCGCGATCCAGACATACGCACGAGCGGAAACTCCTTCCTGGCCAGTGTAAGGGTTACCCGGGCGCCATGCGGCGCCGGTCAGGCGCGCATGATACCGGGCAAATGCCGGCGCCGCGGCGCAGACGGCAAAGCGGCGGGCCTAGCCCCCACCCGGCGCGTCCGGACGGTCGGCAAAAAACCATTCGACGTGCTCGATCTTGCGCGTGCGCCGCAAGGGCGGCAGCGCGCGCCAGATCACCTTGCCGTAGCTTTTGTCCACCAGCCGCGGGTCGCATACCATGAGCACGCCATGGTCGCTTTCGTCGCGTATGAGCCGCCCGGCACCCTGTTTCATGCTGATCACGGCGCGCGGCAATTGATATTCGAAAAACGGCTTGCGGCCGCTTTGCTGCATCTGGTCTATGCGCGCCGCGGTTACCGGATCGTCCGG
>JAEUNN010000007.1 GCA_016791085.1 Rhodocyclaceae bacterium
GCGCGCACCTTGGGGCCGCTGGTAATCCAGCCCGAGCGCAGCACTTCGGCCACGTCGGCGATGGTCTGTTCGTCCAGCGTGGGGCGCGTGAAGGGGATGGATTCGCTCATGACCTGGCCACCAGCCATACTCCAAGCAAAATGAAGCCCACACCCGTGGCGCGCGCGAGCGTAATGGTTTCGCCGAGCCAGAAATGCGCGATTGCGGCATTCACGACATAGCCTATGGACAGCATGG
Organism: Rhodocyclaceae bacterium; assembly: GCA_016791085.1. Lineage (GTDB taxonomy): Bacteria > Pseudomonadota > Gammaproteobacteria > Burkholderiales > Rhodocyclaceae > JAEUNM01. The sequence goes on from JAEUNN010000007.1 coordinate 238, forward strand.
GATAGGCGATGCTGACCGGTACGCGCGACAGGCCCATGACCCAAATGACCAGGCTCAGCACATAACAGGCCATGCCGCCCAGAAAATACGGCTGGGTCGCGAAGCGCCAGCCGATGGGTAGCAGGTTGGCGGCATGAAATTCGAAATGCCCGATCGCATTGGTGCTGGCTTTGAGCAGCAATTGCGCGCTGGCATTGAGCAGCACGCCGGACAGGATGAGTACCAGGCTGACCGCGTTCATTCCGGCTGGCGCACCACGATGCGCCGCGTGTCGCGCGCGACAATTTCCATGGGCAGGGCGGCGGCGGCAAACTGGTTGTAAGTGGATTCGTCCATGACCGCGAAGGCGCCCGGCTGGGCACGCCACAGGCGCTTGAATTCTGCCACGCTATCCACCGCAAGTTCAGGCTGCTGGCGCAGGCCGAAGCCCATTTCGTCGGTGTAGGCGACCAGCGTGAGGGTGCGGTTCAGATAGAACGTCAAGGTCTGGTCGTAGCGCTCCACGCTGTAGAACGGGACATCCGGGGTCAAGCGCGGGCGCACTTCGCGCGCCAGGTAATACGAAGAATTGGACGGCGCGAGCGATTCATGGCCCAGCACCACGGCATTGCCGGCCAGCAGGCCGCCCGCGGCCAACACCAGGAATGCATCGGTGCGGCGCGCCACGCGGGTGAGCAACAGGGCCGCCAGGGTTGCCGCGAGCCACAGCGCAGCCCCGGCGGTAAGCCATTGCGCGTAATCCGACATCATGGCGTAGGTGGTTTCGCGGTCGTAACGGTCCACCACGCGCGGCGCCACTGCAAACGCGATGCCGGCCACCACGGCCAGCACCAGGATGTGGGCGCGCAGTTCCAGGCCGGTCAGGCGCAATATTTGCGGGCTGGCCGCCATGACCAGCGCCGGCAGCACCGGCAATATGTAGGACGGCAGTTTGGAACTGGATACCGAAAAGAACAGGAAGGTGAGCGCGCCGAATATGAGCAGCAGGCGCGCCGGCGCGAATTCGCGCGGCGCTTCGGCCCGCCAGGCGCGCCAGGCGCCGCGCAGCGCCAGCGTGGTCCACGGCAGCAGGCCCAAAATCAGGATGGGCAGAAAATACCACCAGGCCTGTTCGCGCCTATGGACGGGCGTGAGGAAGCGCTCGAAATGTTCGTGGATGAAAAAGAAGCGCGCAAATTCGGGGTTGGCGAGCGACACGGCGACAAACCACGGCGCCGCGATCAACAGGAACAGCGGCAGGCCGGTCAAAAGGTGCAGGCGCCGCCAGGGCGAAAAATCGCGATTCGCGAAGCTGTATATGACCAGCGTGCCGCCCGTGAGCACCAGCGCGACGATGCCTTTGGACAATACGGCCGCCGCCAGCGCGGCCCAGGTCAACAACATCCAGCGGCGTTCCGCCTGGCGATCCGCCGCCGTGGCATTGGCCAGCACGAATCCGCTCAGCGCAAGCTGCAGGAAAAAGCCCAGGCCCATGTCCAGCGTGTTCATGTGCCCCATGCCCAGGTAGAGCAGGCAACTGCCCAGACACATGGCGGCCAGAGCGCCGGCATCGGCGCCCCACAGGCGGCGTACCGTAAACCACGCGAGCCACACGCCGGCCAGCCCGGTGAGCGCGGTCCATAGCCGCGCGGTCCATTCGTTGGGGCCGAACACCTCGTAGGCCGCGGCGGTCGCCCAGTACTGCAGGGGCGGCTTTTCGAAATACTTGATGCCATTTAGCCGCGGCGTGACCCAGTCGCCGCTCACCGCCATTTCGCGCGCGATTTCGGCGTAGCGCCCTTCGTCGGGCTTGATGAGCTTGCGGTAGTCGAGCGTACCCAGCCAGAGCAGGCTGAACGCCAGGAACAGCGCCCACAGCCTGCGCATGGCGAGCCGCGGCGGCAGTTCCGGCGCGCCTGGATGTTCGCGGCGCCGCGGCGCCATCGTGGGCCGCGATGCTGCGGCAGCGCTGGCGTACACGGGCGTCAGGCGGGGTCCAGGATCAAAGCCGCCGCGACGGCACGGCTTTCACCCATAAGTATGTTGTAGGTGCGGCAGGCGGCCGGGGTATCCATGACCTCGAACCCCAGCCGGGCCTCGACCAGCGGACGCAGCAGGGCCGGCGCGGGAAAGCGCTGGCGCATGCCGGTGCCGATCAGGATCACGTCTGCGCCCAATTCACACAGCGCCGCAAAATCGGCGCTCGTGAGACCCTCGAAACCCTGTTCGGCCCAACGGCCGGCAATACGCTTGGGCAACAGGATGAGGCCGTGGGCAATGCGCTGGCGATTGATTTCGATATAGCCCGGACCGTGCGCGGTCACGGCCAGTGTATCGTCGCGTTTATCGAGATGCAGCTTCATGTGGAGTATGCCCGGCATCGCACGGACATGCGCGGCGCGCCGTCCGTGCGCGTGAATGCCTTGGTTTTATTCTGGTTTTGCATGGCGTTTGCACAATCATGCGGGGTTTGCGGCGGCCCTATGCCTTCGTTACCATTATACCTTTTTCACGCCGCACGCCCGGACCGCGCCCGAGCGGCCACCTGAACGGACGAGAACTCGATGAAAGAATTTCCGCGCATCAAACGCCTGCCGCCGTATGTGTTCAATATTACCGGCGAGCTCAAGATGAACGCGCGCCGAGCCGGCGAGGACATCATCGATCTTTCCATGGGCAATCCGGACGGCGAAACGCCGCGCCACATCGTGGATAAACTCGTGGAAGCCGCGCAGCGCGAAAACACGCACGGCTACTCGCTTTCCAAGGGCATACCGCGCCTGCGCAAGTCGATTTGCGACTGGTACGCGCGGCGTTTCAACGTGGCGCTGGACCCGGAATCCGAAGCCATCGTGACCATAGGGTCGAAAGAAGGACTGGCGCATTTCGCGCTGGCGGTGCTCGATCGCGGCGACATCGTGCTGGTGCCGAACCCGAGCTATCCCATACATATTTACGGCCCGGTCATTGCCGGCGCAGACATACGCCATGTGCGCATGACCGCCGACGCCGACTTTTTCGAGGAATTGACGCGCGCCCTGCACGAGTCCTATCCCAAGCCGAAAATGCTCATCCTGAATTTCCCCAGCAATCCGACCGCGCAGTGCGTGGACCTGGGGTTTTTCGAGCGCGTGGTGGCGCTGGCGAAAGAGCACGACCTCATCGTGGTGCACGACCTGGCCTATGCCGACATCTGTTTCGACGGCTACGTGGCGCCGTCCATCCTGCAGGTGGAGGGCGCCAAGGACGTGGCGGTGGAATTTTTCACGATGTCGAAAAGCTACAACATGGCCGGCTGGCGCATCGGTTACATGGTGGGCAACCGCGAACTGGTGGGCGCGCTGGCGCGCATCAAGAGCTATCACGATTACGGCACGTTCACGCCCATCCAGGTGGCTTCCATCATCGCGCTGGATGGCCCGCAGGAGTGCGTGCAGCAAATCTGCGCCACCTACCAGAAGCGCCGCGACGTGCTGGTGAAAGGTTTGCACGAAGCCGGCTGGATGGTCGATATTCCCAAAGCCAGCATGTACGTATGGGCGAAAATACCCGAACCGTGGCGTTCGCGCGGTTCGCTGGAATTTGCGCGCAAAATGCTCATAGACGCGAAAGTGGCCGTGAGCCCCGGCGTGGGCTTCGGCGAATTCGGCGACGACCACGTGCGCTTCGCGCTGATCGAAAATGAAGAGCGCATCCGCCAGGCGGTGCGCGGCATCAAGGACATGCTGCGCAAGGCTTGATCCCTGCGCCTGCCCGACCACTACTCAGGAAACGACAATCCGCATGCAGCCGGTACTCAAATCGAACAAGCTCGCCAGCGTCTGTTACGACATACGCGGTCCGGTACTGGACCGCGCCAAACAGATGGAAGAAGACGGCCACAAGATCATCAAGCTCAACATCGGCAACCTTGCCGTGTTCGGCCTGAATCCGCCCGAAGAAATCGTGCAGGACATGATACGCAACCTGCCCGACGCGGCCATGTACACGGACTCCAAAGGTCTGTTCGCGCCGCGCAAGGCGATCATGCACTACACCCAGGAAAAGTGCATATCCGGCGTGACCATCGAGGACATATACATCGGCAACGGTGCGTCCGAACTGATCGTCATGAGTATGAACGCGCTGCTCAACGACGGCGACGAGGTGCTGCTGCCGGCGCCGGACTATCCGCTCTACACGGCGGCGGTGTCGCTGTCGGGCGGCCGTCCGGTGCATTACGTGTGCGACGAGTCGGCCGGCTGGCTGCCCGACCTGGATGACGTGCGCGGCAAAATCACGCCGAATACCCGCGCCCTGGTGGTGATCAACCCGAACAATCCCACCGGCGCGCTATACCCGCGCGAAACCCTGGAAGCGCTGGTCGAAATTGCGCGCAAGCACCAGCTCATCGTGTTCGCCGACGAAATTTACGACAAGACGCTGTACGACGGCGCCGAGCACGTGAGCATCGCCTCGCTGGCCGACGACGTGCTGTTCGTGACTTTCAACGGCCTGTCGAAAAATTACCGCTCCTGCGGCTACCGTTCCGGCTGGATGGTCGTGTCGGGCGAAAAGAAACATGCGCGCGACTATATCGAAGGCCTGAACATGCTGGCGTCGATGCGGCTATGTTCCAACACGCCGGGCCAGTTGGCGATCCAGACCGCGCTGGGCGGCTACCAGTCGATACGCGATCTGGTCGCGCCGGGCGGGCGCCTCGCGCGCCAGCGCGACCTCGCGCACGCGCTGCTCACGGCCATACCCGGCGTGAGCTGCGTGAAGCCCAAAGCCGCGCTGTACTGTTTTCCGCGCCTGGACCCGAAAATGTACCCGATCGCGGACGACCAGCAGTTCATCCTCGAACTGCTCGAAGCCGAACGCGTGCTGCTGGTGCAGGGGACAGGCTTCAACTGGCACAACACCGACCACTTCCGCGTGGTGTTTTTGCCCCATGAGGACGATCTGCGCGAGGCCGTAGCCCGCATCGCGCGCTTTCTCGACCATTACCGCAGGCGCCACGGCGCGTAGAATGCGGGTTTTTGCGGTGCAACGCGATGCGCGGCGGCGGCCGCCGCAGGCGGCCCGAATTTTCAAACTTTTCAGGTTGATATGAAACCCATCAAGGTAGGTCTGCTAGGCATAGGAACCGTGGGCAGCGGTGTGTATAACGTGTTGGCGCGCAATGCCGAAGAAATTTCGCGCCGTGCCGGCCGCCCCATCAGCATCGCCGTGCTCGCCGACAAGGCCGTCCTGCGCGCACGCGACATTACCGGCGGCACGGTGCGCGTGACCGACGACGCGTTCAGCGTGGTAGCGGATCCGGACATAGATATCGTGGTGGAGCTGATAGGCGGCTACACCATCGCGCGCGAACTGGTGCTGGCGGCCATAGAGAACGGCAAGCACGTGGTGACCGCCAACAAGGCGCTGCTGGCCACGCACGGCAACACGATATTCGCGGCGGCCCAGAAAAAGGGCGTCATGGTGGCGTTCGAAGCCGCGGTGGCGGGCGGGGTGCCCATCATCAAGGCGCTGCGCGAAGGCCTCACGGCCAACCGCATCGAATGGATAGCCGGCATCATTAACGGCACCACCAATTACATCCTGTCCGAAATGCGCGACAAGGGTCTGGCGTTCGACGAGGTGCTGAGCACCGCGCAAAAGCTGGGCTATGCCGAAGCCGACCCGACCTTCGACATCGAAGGCGTGGACGCGGCCCACAAAATCACGCTGCTGTCGGCCATCGCGTTCGGCATACCGGTGCAGTTCGACAAAGCTTACGTCGAAGGCATCACCCGGCTTACCGCCGAGGATATCGCTTACGCCGAACAGTTCGGCTACCGCATCAAGCTGTTGGGCATCACCCGGCGCCAGGCCAACGGCGTGGAATTGCGCGTGCATCCCACGCTGGTGCCGGCGCGGCGCCTCATCGCCAATGTCGAAGGCGTCATGAATGCCGTGCTGGTGCAGGGCGACGCGGTCGGCGCGACGCTGTATTACGGCCGCGGCGCGGGCTCCGAACCCACCGCCAGCGCGGTAATCGCCGATCTCGTGGACGTGACGCGCCTGCATACGGCGGACCCGGAACATCGCGTGCCGCACCTGGCGTTCCGCCCGGATCGCCTGGCCGATTTGCCCATACTGCCCATGGACGAAGTGCGCACATCGTATTACCTGCGCCTGCGCGTGGAAGACAAGCCCGGCGTGCTGGCCGACGTGACGCGCATCCTGGCCGACGACGGCATATCCATAGACGCCATGCTGCAGAAAGAGCCGGCCGAGGGCGAAGATCAGGCCGACATCATCATGCTCACCCACCAGTGCCTGGAAAAGCGCATCAACGCCGCCATCGCCCGCATCGAGTCGCTCGATACGGTGCGCGGCAACGTGGTGCGCCTGCGCCTGGAACAATTGCAGTAAGCCGGCCCGCGGCGGGCGCCACGCCCGCCCGCATACGGCGCGCCGGCATGTGCGCGCACGCACCGAGGATTTCACGTGCTCTATGTTTCCACGCGCGGCCAGTCCAGGCCGCAGACATTTTCGCAAATCCTGCTGGGCGGGCTGGCGCCCGACGGCGGGCTATACCTGCCGGAAAGCTATCCGCGCATAGGCGCCGACGAACTGGCCGCCATGCGCGGCATGGATTATGCGGCGCTGGCCCAGGCCATCCTGTCGCGCTACGCCGACGACATCGCCGCGGCCGACCTGAAAGACCTCATACAGCGCACCTACACCGCGCAAACCTATTGCAATGTGCGGCCGGGCTCGGACGCAGCCGACATTACGCCGTTGTCTACGCTGGAACCGGGCCTGCACATCCTGCAACTGTCCAACGGTCCCACGCTGGCGTTCAAGGACATGGCCATGCAGCTGCTCGGCAATCTGTTCGAGTACGTGCTGGCGCGCGAAGGGCAGCATCTGAATATTCTGGGCGCGACCTCGGGCGATACCGGCTCGTCGGCCGAATACGCCATGCGCGGCAAGCGCGGCATACGCGTGTTCATGCTGTCCCCGCTGGGCAAAATGAGCCGCTTTCAGACCGCGCAAATGTTCAGCCTGCAGGACCCGAACATATTCAACATTGCCGTGCGCGGCGTGTTCGACGACTGCCAGGACATCGTGAAAGCCGTGTCCAACGACCACGCCTTCAAGGCGCAGCACGCCATAGGCACGGTCAATTCCATCAACTGGGCGCGCGTCGCGGCGCAGATCGTGTATTACTTCAAGGGCTATTTCGCGGCCACGCAGAACAACGACCAACAAGTCAGTTTTTGCGTGCCGTCGGGCAATTTCGGCAATGTGTGCGCGGGCCACATCGCGCGCATGATGGGTTTGCCGATCCGCCAGCTCATCGTGGCGACCAATGAAAACGACGTGCTGGACGAATTTTTCCGCAGCGGCGTGTATCGCCCGCGCGTGGCGGCCGAAACCCTGCATACCTCCAGCCCGTCCATGGACATATCCAAAGCGTCGAATTTCGAGCGTTTTGCGTTCGACCTGGCCGGCCGCGACGCCACCTGCGTACGCGCCTGGTGGGGCGAAGTCGATCAGGGCCGGGCTTTCGACGCGAAACAGGGCGGCTATTTCGACCGTGTGGCCGACTATGGTTTCGTGTCCGGTTCGAGCAGCCATGCCGACCGCCTCGCCACGATACGCATGGTGTGGGAAAAATACGGCACCATGATAGACACCCACACCGCCGACGGCATCAAGGTGGGGCTGGAAAAACGCGACCCCGGCGTGCCGCTCGTATGCCTGGAAACCGCATTGCCGGCCAAATTCGAGGACGCCATACGCGCCGCCCTGGGCCGCGAGCCGGAACGGCCCGCCGCCATGGCCGGCCTGGAAGCGCTGCCACAGCGCTCGGTAAGCATGGATAACGATGCGGCTGCGGTAAAGGCGTATATCGCGCAGAACTGCTAGTCGGCCCGGATGCGCCGAATTCCGGCGCCGGCCTGAGCGCTGTTGCCGGGCCCGCATACGCCGGGAGCCACGCCGTCGCGCCAGGCGCGCCGGCGCCTGTATGTTCGGATCGGGCGGACCGTACGCCCAAGCTATCGAGGAGACGTTCGTGAGCACGAGAACCGGGGCCTGTCTTTGCGGAGCCGTCACCTATTCGATTTCGGCCGATCCTGCGGCCGTGCGCATATGCTGGTGTAAAAGCTGCCAGAAAATATCGGCCAACGGAACGGTCAATGTTCTGGTTCAGTCGGACACGCTCCAGTATTCGGGCGAACTGGCGGAGTTTGTGAGCACGGCCGACAGCGGCAACCAGGTCACGCGGAAGTTCTGCCCCAAGTGCGGCGTGCAATTGTTTTCGAATTCCTCGGGGCGGCCGCAATTTACCGTCGTGCGGGCCGGCACGCTTGCCGATCCGTCATCGGTGCGTCCGACGATGAACATATGGGCCGCAAGTGCGCCGGCCTGGGCCTGCCTCGATCCGGCCCTGGACGTTGCGCAAACGCAACCCGGGCCGCCGCCGCAAAAGTAAGTCCGGCCTGACCGGCCAGACAGCGCGCCGCGCGCTTGCGACAGGTTTACCGCCCGGCGCGCCGGCAGCAGCACAAATTCCATAAAGAATATTTGCGTCATGGCCGATGCGCCCGATCAGCAGTGGTACCAGCCACTCATACGGACCAAAATGCAGCCGCCGCGGCAGGGCCGCTTTCAGGTGGCGCGGCCGGCGCTCATGGAGCGGCTGCGGCCCGGTCTTGCGCGCAAGCTCAGCGTCGTCGTGGCGCCGGCCGGCTTCGGCAAAACCACGCTGCTGGCGGACTGGCGCGACGAATTGCTGCGGCAGGATTGCGCCGTGGCCTGGCTCAGCCTGGATCGCGACGATGACGACCTGCCGCAATTCGGCGCCTACCTGCTGGCGGCGCTGGGGCTTCCGCCCTGCGGCATAGGCGCGCCGGCGCGCGAACTGCTCGCGCGTGACCCGCTCACGCCGGTCAAAACCGTCATATCGGTGCTGCTCAATGACATCACGGCGGCCCGGCGCAAAGTGGTGCTCATGCTGGACGATTTTGACCGCCTGCAAGCGCCCGCCGTGCACGAAGCGGTGTTCCGGCTGTTGCGCTATGCGCCGGAAAACTTTCACCTGGTGATCGCCGGGCGCGCGGCGCCGGCCATACCGCTCAGTTATTTCCTCGCGCGCGATCAGCTCGTGCGGGTGGACGCCCCGCATTTGCGCTTCGATCGCGGCGAAGCCCAGGCATTTTTCGCGCAGGCCGGCGTGGCGCTCGAAGCGCAAAGCCTAAGTGCGCTGTGCGAGGCCACCGAGGGCTGGGTGGCCGGCCTGCAACTGGCTTCCCTGGCGCTGGGGGAGGGCGGCGAGGCGGCGCGGCTTGCCGAACGGCTGCCCAAGGCGAAGCGCAGCATCGACGCCTATCTGACGGAAAACGTGCTGGCCAGCCTGGATGCACGCATCGTCGACTTTCTGCTGCGAATTTCCATCCTGGATCGGCTTGCCCCGGCGCTTTGCGCCGCGGTCGCCGGTGTGGCGGACGCGCGTGCCATGCTCGAATGGGTGGATGCGCACAACCTGTTCCTGCGGCCTCTGGACGAAGAGCGCGAGTGGTATCGCTTCCACGCGCTATTTTCGGAATACCTGCAAAAACGCCTGATGCAGGAACTGCCGGAAGCCGTGCAGCTTCTGCACCAGAAGGCCAGCGCCTGGTTCGCGGCCCGCAACATGTGGCCGGAAGCCGTGAAACACGCGCTCGCGGCCGGCGAAGACGAACGCGCCGCGGCCTGGGTGGAAAATTGCGCCATGACACTCGTGGACAGTAGCGAGGTGCGCACGCTGCTGGCCCTGGTTGCCAAATTGCCGCCCGCCGCTGTGCAGGGACGCATCCGCCTGCGCCTCGCGCATGCCTGGGCGCTGGCCGTGTCCATGCGCGTGGTGGAAGCCGCCGCGGCGCTCAAATCCATACAGGCCGGGGTGGACGCCGGCGCGTTTGCGCCCGACGCGGACATGCAATGCGAACTGTTGGCCGTGAGCGCCGCCATAGCCGGCTTTTCCGACGACAGCACACGTTCGCTGCAACTCGGGCAGCAAACTTTGGCGCTGCAGCCGGCAGAAGGCACCTGGGTGCAGCGGCTGGGCGAAACCACGCATGTGTTCGGGCTCATCTACGCGTCGGAATTTGACGCCGTGGCGGCGCTGCGCGAACGTTCGCAGGCTTGGCAGGTGCCGGCGCCATCCCTGTACGCCACGGTATACCGCCAGTGCATGTTCGGGCTTGCGTCCTGCATCGAAGGCAAGCTGCACGAGGCCGCGCAAACTTTCGAGCAGACGCTGGCGCGCGCCGAAGCCGCGGTTGGCCGCCAGTCCGCCGCGGCGGTGCTGCCGGCCGGCTACCTGGCCGCCATTTATTACGAGTGGAACGAATTGCCGCGCGCCGCGGCCTTGCTGGAAGAGCGCAGCGCGATTGCCGTGGAAGCCTGCGCGCTGGGCGCGCTGGCGCGTTTTTTCGTGACCGCCGCGCGGCTGGCGGCGCAGGCCGGCGATTACGCCGAGGCCCACCGAATTTTGGCGCAGGGCGAAGCGATCGCCCTGGAACGCCGCTGGCTGCGCATGCTGGCACCCTGCATGGAGCAGGGCATACGTCTGTACCTCCAGGAAAACCGCGTGTCCGAGGCGCAGCACAAAGTGCAGGCGCTGAAAGCCATGATGCCGGCCGCGGCGCCCGCGCTGCGCAGCAGTTTCAGCGAAACCTGGCATGCCTGCCAGAGCGCCCAGGCGCGCCTCATGATCGCCCACCGCGACGCGGCCAAGGCGGTGCCCGTGCTGCACAACCTGCGCGACGAACTGCTGGCCGGCGGCATGCACTATCACGCCGCGCGCACCGCGGCGCTGTTGGCCGTGGCCCTGGAGCAGGCCGGCCGCCGCGACGACGCGCTGGATGTACTGGCCGCGACCTTGGCCTACGGACAGGAAAATGGACTGATACGCTGTTTTGCCGACGAGGGCGAAACCATGCTGCGCCTGCTCGCTGCGCTGGCGCAATGCGGGCCCGCCTTGGCGCGCGTGGATGCCTGGTATCTGGACGAATTGCTTGCCGCCGCGCGGGCGGCCGGCGCGCCCGCGCCGCCGCCGGGGCGCGCCGCGGCGGCGGAAAATTTTGCCAATGCAAAGCTCAGTGCGCGCGAAGTCGAAATTCTCGATTACATCGCGCGTGGCCTGTCGAACAAGGAAATCGCACGCATGCTGCGGGTGGCGCCGGAAACGGTGAAATGGCACCTGAAAAACGTGTACGAAAAGCTCAACGTATCGACCCGCGTGCAGGCCGTGCAAAGTGGCCTCGGCTTCGATTTGCCGGCACTCAAGGCGCAGGCTGCCCAACCCGCCGCCAGCACGCCACCCAAGCGCCGGCCGCGGCGCTAAAGCTCGCCCGCACCAAGCCGCTGCGATGCGCTGCGCAGGTCTTGCGGGGCCTGGTGGCAGGGCGCGCAGGCGCAGCGCATCGTGCCGCATGCTGCGCCTGCGCCATGTGGCCCAGCTGGGCCGGAAAATCGGGCTGCGGCCCTGACGTGTGGCGAGCGTTACCGGCCCAGGCCAGGTCCATGGCCCGAGCGCTGCAACAGCCGCGCACGCAGCAACCAGGCCGCTTCGGCGCACAGGTGCGCATCGCGGTCGCCATATGGCGGGTTGCGCCTGCTGCATGTCCTAGTTGCCGCGCCGTCCTGCAGGCCGGCCGCGGCTGGCTGTCACCTGTCGTATCCCCCCTTCGCAAGTGCCGTGCCCCCCCATTCGGGGGGTTGGTTCGACCGCGCCGCCCCCGTAATCTTCTTTCCACCGTTGCACGGCCGGCAAATCCGGCCGGATGCAGCGAACAGCCTGGAGGATGCCGAATGAGGGTGCTGGTAGCGGTCAAGCGGGTGGTCGATTACAACGTGAAGGTCCGCGTCAAGGCGGATGGAACGGGCGTGGACCTGGCAAACGTCAAAATGTCCATGAACCCCTTCGATGAAATCGCCTGCGAAGAAGCAGTGCGTCTGAAAGAAGCGGGCATTGCGACCGAAGTCGTGGCGGTGTGCTGCGGCGCCGCGGCCTGCCAGGAAACCTTGCGCTCGGCCATGGCCATGGGCGCCGACCGCGGCGTACTCGTGGAAAGCGATGCCGACTTGCAGCCGCTGGCGGTGGCCAAACTGCTGCAAGCCGTGGCGAATAAAGAAGCGCCGCAACTGGTGCTGCTCGGCAAACAGGCCATAGACGACGATTCCAATCAGGTCGGCCAGATGCTGGCGTCGCTCATGGGCTGGCCGCAAGCCACGTTCGCTTCCAAAGTGGTACTTGGCGGCGGCGTGGCCACGGTGACGCGCGAAATCGACGGCGGCCTGGAAACGCTGGAACTCAAATTGCCGGCGGTCGTGACGTCCGACCTGCGCCTCAACGAGCCGCGCTATGCCACGCTGCCCAACATCATGAAGGCGAAAAAGAAGCCGCTCGGCATCCTGAAACCATCCGATCTGGGTGTGGACGTGAGCCCGCGCCTGGCCACACTCACGGTTGCCGAACCGCCCCGGCGCGCTGCCGGCGTGCGCGTGCCGGACGTGAAACAGCTGGTGGACAAGCTCAGGAACGAAGCCAAAGTCCTGCCCTGAGCGCGGTCGCGCTCGCCCTGCGCCTGCGCCTTGCGCGGGCGTCCCCTGACCGGCTTGCACGGAGATAGACATGAGCGTTCTGGTTGTTGCAGAGCACGATGGCGCATCGCTCAAAAGCGCCACTTTGAATACCCTCGGCGCCGCCGCCAGACTGGGCGGTGAATTGCACGTGCTGGTTGCCGGTGCCAGTTGTGGCGCGGCCGCCGCGGCCGCCGGACAAGTTGCCGGCGTAAGCAAAGTGCTGCAGGCCGAGGCCGCGCACTATGCCGATCAAGGCGCGGAAAATCTGGCCGCGCTGGTGCTGGCGCAGGCCGGCGCTTATACGCACATCGTGCTGCCGGCCACGTCTTTCGGCAAGAACCTGGCTCCGCGCGTGGCGGCCAGGCTGGACGTGGCGCAAATTTCCGACATCGTGAGCGTGCTCGCCGCGGACACTTTCGTGCGCCCCATCTATGCCGGCAATGCGCTCGCCACCGTCAAATCTGGCGACGCCGTGAAAGTCATTACCGTGCGCACCACCGCCTTCGAAGTGGCCGGGCAGGGCGGCACCGCGGCCATCGCGGCGATCGCCCCCGGGCCCGACCTGGGCCTGTCGCGCTGCGTGGGGCGCGAACTGACCAAATCTGCGCGGCCCGAACTGGCGGCCGCCAAAATCGTGGTATCCGGCGGCCGGGGCATGGGCTCGGCGGAAAATTATTCCAGGCTGCTCGACCCCCTCGCCGACAAACTGAATGCGGCACTGGGCGCGTCGCGCGCGGCCGTGGATGCCGGCTATGCGCCCAACGACTATCAGGTCGGGCAGACCGGCAAGATCGTCGCGCCGCAGCTATATCTGGCGATCGGCATTTCCGGCGCCATCCAGCACCTGGCCGGCATGAAGGACGCCAAGGTGATCGTGGCCGTCAACAAGGACCCGGATGCGCCCATATTCCAGGTGGCCGATTACGGCCTGGTGGGCGACCTGTTCGAACTGGTCCCGCAACTTGCCGCCGAACTTGGCTGAGCGGCGCAGCGGCGCACGACAGGAGATTGGCCCATGAGTGACTATGCAGCACCGCTGCTAGACATGCGCTTCGCGCTGCACGACCTGGCCGGGCTGGACCGCATCGCGGAACTGCCGGGTTGCGAGGATGCCACGCCGGAACTGGTCGATGCGATTCTGGATGAAGCCGCCAGACTGAGCGCCGGCGTGCTGGCGCCGCTC